>NZ_JBNVZS010000010.1:0-119666 GCF_052527395.1 Legionella pelazae | reverse complement strand
TTATAAGCAAATTAAGCAAAATTATAAATGCTCCATTTAGACTCGCATGATTAGGCAGAAAGCTATTTTCCCCGTATACTGCACAGAGTTATCCCCAGAATTTGTGAATAACCTTAGGTTTAAAAATGCTCTGCTTTTTAAAATTTTGCTCGCTTAAATTGGCTTTTTTATTATTTACTAAAAAATTTTAAAGGTGCAGTATAGGTAGTGTTTTACAGAGCGCATAGTTTATATTAAGTAGTCTCTAGAAAATGAAAATTCCTTTTTGCCTAATACCCCAACTCGGGTGAATTCAATTAGATTTCTATTAGCAAAACATCTCCAGTTTTGTTGACTATTTATATATTGATGATTTTTTAATTGAAATACTGAGGGTACAAAAGCAGCTATATTTTTCTTTTTTCCGTGTGTTCGTGCAGAAAAATAAAAAAATGCTTCGATTTCTTCGTCTCTCATCTTAGCACCTAAGAGCTGGCTATATTCATAATTATGCTTCTTCGAAATTTGGTTGGTATATTTATTAAATGGTTTTTCTGTTAAATCTACTCCCCTTTTACATACTAAGGATGCGGTAAAAGCAGTCATTAATATTTCTACATTACCTAAATCTGCTAAGGCATCATCAAAAAACTTTAATTGATAGTAAGCTACTTCGGTAAAAGCCGTTTCAAGCTCTAATGAACCATACCAAAGTGAAGGTTCAAGTTTGCTGCCAAAGCGAGAACCATACTCCAACGGTGGATAGCGAAAAGGAGTAAATATTAAGTAGTTTTTTTGTTTATCAATTTCGGGCTTAGAACGCTCAATTAAGTCCTCGAGTAAACTGTGCTCTTCTTTAGAATCAACCAAATCGCGAGAACTTAAAATATGCTGTGCTTCTACTACTCTCCAAGACTCTGCAGAAATAGCTTGTATAAATTTTTTACCTTCACATATTTCCCATATATTCATAACTTGCCACGCATTGCATCAATATAGTTAACAACCTCAACCATTCCTGTAACACTTTTTAACTTATTAATAGGTTTTGTTTTAAAATATTTATTGTCACTATTTAACCAAACCTTTGCTTTATCATGATGATTGCCAAGTAATGAATTTAAACCTCGATAAACTCTTAATAACAACAAGGCCATTTCCCCCTCTTTAGAAGCAGGTGAGAGAAGTGTTTTACCCTGTTTTAAGCGCGTAACGGTTGGCTCGCTTATACCTATAATATGATATAAATCCTTACCTGTTAAATCATAATACTTAGCCACATTTAAAATAGCTTTTGTCAGTACAAGTTCTTCTTGGCGAGCTTTTTGATGCTCCTTTTTTAAGGATATAGTCATATAAATCTTCCTTATATTTCATATGAAATTATGATATAATTTTTTTTCATATGCAAATAAAGTCAAAATATTGGACTATTTATTTAAAAGAAAAGTATAGTTTTATCTTTCAAAAAAGATGAATCTATAGTATTTAATTTTTATAATTTTTTTATCTAAATATCACCTTAATTGTTTTTAAGAGGCATAATGATATCAGTTACAGTTATCGGTTCAGGCGCCCTTGGTAAATTTTATGGAGGTTTACTTACTTTAGCAGGATGTCATGTTTGCTATCTTGAGCGTTCCGACTTCGCCATAGTACAAGAACAGAAGTATTATGAAATCGAGTTACCTAATACTCGTGTCATCCAAATAAAGCCCAATCAAATTGAGAAAGATTATAGACTACTGCCCAAATCCGATATTGTTATCGTTGCATTAAAAACAACCGAAAATCATTTATTGAAAAAATTTCTTCCGCCTGCTTTAAAACCAGCAAGTAAAATACTTATTTTGCAAAACGGGATTGGTAACGAGGAGTACTTATCTACTTTAATTAGCACTCAGACAATTGTTTGTGGTGTGACTACTATTGGTGCTACCAAAATAAAACCTGGCTATATTAAAGTAAATCATCTAGGCGAATTAAACTTAGCCCCTTTTAATCAACAGGATATTCCTTCCTGTGAAGATATAAAACAACAGTTAGCATACGCTAATCTTTCTAATGCGCTTTGCCCACCAATACGCCTTTTTGAAAGTCATCGGATTATTCGCTGGAGCAAGCTGTTATGGAATACCCCTTTTAGTAGTTTGTCTCTCATATTTAATACATCAGTTGATGTACTGGCTACTCAGAAGCAATACCAAGCTATTGTGAGAGCGATAATGCATGAAGTTTGTTTAGTCGCAAAGCAGGATGATGCAGAAATTAAAGACAAAATTGAAAAGCTAATTGCGCTAACTGCAACACTGAAAGGCTATTATCCAAGTATGTATTATGATTTTAAAGCAGATAAGCAAATTGAATCACAGTACATTGTATTTAATGTTTTAGATTACGCACGATTACATCAGTTAAATTTACCTCTCTTATCTGCAGTTTATGAGAAACTTAGGTTGCTAGAACAAAAAGGGAAATGGTTTTGCACAAGCGAGCAAAATAATATTATTTCTTTATTTATGAATTTAGTAAATGATAAGGCCTTAGAGTTAAGATCATCGCCTTTTTAGCTAAGTCGAGGAGAGTTTAAATTGTAGAAAAGACGTGTCTAAGTATAAAATTCTTAAATTTAATTCATATATCAGCAAGTAAAAATAGAGCTATAAAAGCAAAAGCCATCCCTAATGCCTGTTTATAAGTAATTGATTGCTTTAAGAAAATCATGCATAAAATTAAGGTTACAACAGGATACATGGATGTTATAAGAACCACGGGTATAGCGGGACCTTTACGTAAGGCCATAATAAAAAAAATACATGCAATACCACTAGCCAAACCATTTAATAAACCATAAAAGCTCCCTTTAATAGAGAGCTCTGGTTTAAAACTTAACAATATTAGCGCGACAATACCGGAAATAAGTACGCCTAAGCTTGAATAAAAAGTTATAGATAAAGGATTAATGAAATCTGCTGCTCGCGAGCCCCAATAACCCCAAACTCCATATAATAAAAGAGCAATAAAAGAGGGATAGTACCAAGAAGTAAAACTCATTTAAGTAGGTTTCTCTATTAAAATATTGCAGATACACTTAAATTTAAAAAAATTATCTTATCAAAGTTTTATAAATCTATCAGCAGAAACTATACGTCTAGTGTAATTAACTTAAATTTAATCTAAATAATCAAGCTTCTAACAAATTCAGAATAAATTGACTTTAATCAAGTGATTTGAATACCATACCGGTAACAAAGCTAATCACCTTAGGCTCATCAATGGATTATCATTATTTTAAAGATATTATTAATAATATTTATGGCCGTTATATTGGCTATGATAAGCGTCCAACGTTTTTTGATATTGAACAAACTTTTCCTTCATTAAATGAGATAACTAACCATTTTAATGAAATAAAAAAAGAGTTTTATCAGGTTTTAACAAACAGCAATCAATTACCCAGGTATCACGATATTGATCCCGGCGAAGCTAAGATTTCAGATACAACACAAAAAAACTGGAATGTGTTTATGCTTTATCTTTTGGGCTATGAAGTAGAAAAAGCTCAAGCTTTATGCCCTAAGCTTTGTCAATTATTAAAAGGGGTTCCTAACTTAATTCAAGCTTTTTTTTCTATTTTAGAGCCAGGAAAATCTATACCTCTGCATAAAGGCCCTTATATGGGATATCTACGCTACCATTTAGGCATTCACATTCCTAAAAATCATCCGCCAGAAATTATTGTTAATAATCAGCCTTATACTTGGCAGGAGGGTGAAGCTATTTTATTTGATGATTCATGGCCTCATGAAGTTAGAAATCGAAGTGAAGATTATCGGGCTGTTTTAATCATTGATGTCTTAAGGCCAATGCCATTTTTTCCTCATATGATTAACCAATTGGTAACTAATGTTTTTGGTAAGTATTTTTATGGACGCAAAGTCATCAAAAGAGCACTTCAATATAACGAAGAAATAAAACCGATAGCACAATAGACGCTAACAACAAATTATAAAACCTTTTGATGAAGATTCCGTACAAATACTTCGCATTTTACAGGATAATGTTAGTTTTGTCATATAAATGAGTCCTTATCCCGCTTATATTTTAGACTCACGTTAATCTAAGCTAGCTTGAATTGTTTCAAGTATGTCTGTTATTATGCAACGCTTTAAAACTGATTTAACTATGTTAGAAAAATCACCTGAACTTACAAAACTTCTTTCAATCTTAGATGATAATCAAGCAATCGATATTGTCACCATCGATGTTAGTGATCAAACCTCAGTAACCGATTTTATGGTTATTAGCAGTGGTCGCTCTTCTCGACATGTAAAAGCTATTGCTATGAATATAGTCGAAAAAATGAAACAGGCTAATATTCCAATATTAGGATCACATGGTCTAGAAAGTGGCGATTGGGCTTTAATTGATTTTGGAGACTTTGTCTTGCATGTCATGCAGCCAGATACTCGAACTTTCTATAATTTAGAAGGGTTATGGCAAGACAGCCAATAAATTAATATGTTTAAAATTACCGTTATCTCTTGTGGTAATAAAATGCCTGCTTGGATTGATCAAGGCATTAATGAATATAGTAAGCGTTTGAAAGAATACGTTAAATTAAATTTAATTGAGATTCCTTTAATAAAACGCACCAAGTCAAGTGATTTAAAACGTATTTTAGAGAAAGAATCTCTACTCATTGATGCGGCTATCCCAGAAACTGCTAGAATTATCGCGCTTGAAATCGAAGGTGAAACATTTAGTAGTGAACAGCTTGCTTTTAAATTTGAAGCCTTACAACAGATAACAAGTCATGTTTGTTTTATCATCGGTGGCCCAGAGGGCTTAACGCCTCATACGCTTTCACGCAGCCAAGAGCAGTGGTCTTTATCAACACTTACCTTACCGCATCCTTTAGTTAGAATTGTTTTATTAGAAGCCATTTATCGTGCATGGTCAATTATTTATAAACACCCTTATCACAAATGATATTTTGCGTTAAGATGTCCATTCATTTTTCACTTGGCTTTTAAAAAATAACACTAAAAAAATGCGCTTAAACCAACGTGTTAAAAATGAGCAAATTGAATTTCATATTCACTGCTCTCGCTTAAACTTATTGATTGCAATTATAATTTGCTGCTCTGCATTAATTATTGCGAGACTTGGGTACTTACAATTAGCTCAATATAAGCAATATGAAACTCTCTCTTTAAAAAACCAAATGAGCGTCATTCCAATTGCACCGCCAAGGGGCATTATCTTAGATAGAAAAGGCGTCATTCTCGCTGAAAATATTCCTGTCTATGTATTAGAAGTTATTCCAGAACATGTGAAGAACTTAAAAAAGACACTAGAAGATTTAAGAAAGCTTCTTCCGTCCATAAATGATGAGGATATTGATAATTTCAACCGTACTCGCCGTCAGAACCGATCATTCGTTCCCATTCCCCTAAAACTTAAATTAAATCAGGAAGAAGTTGCCACCTTTGCTTCCCATCAACATCAGTTTACTGGTATTAATATTAAGGCACGTTTAATGCGTTATTATCCCTTAGGCGAAATAACATCACATCTTTTAGGCTATGTTGGCAGAATTAATCTGCAAGAATTGCGCGAAGTAAATCCAACTAATTATCGAGCAACAAATTTTATTGGCAAAGCAGGCATTGAAAAATTTTATGAAAAACTTTTACATGGCCAAGTAGGTTATCAATTAGTTGAAACGGACGTTAGCGGCCGAACTATTAGGGTGCTAGATAAGCAAAATCCAGTTTCAGGTGAAAAACTCTACTTAACACTTGATGCGCGCCTACAAAAGGTTGCTTATGAAGCCTTAAAAGATAAGCGAGGCGCAGTCGTTGCAATGAGCACTCATAATGGCGATATCTTGGCGATGGCAAGTTCACCAAGCTATGATCCTAATCTATTTGTTAACGGTATTAGTCTTAATGATTATCAAAAATTAGCTAGTGCCAAAGATAAACCATTATATAATCGTGCTGTGCGAGGATTATACCCACCTGCATCGACAGTGAAACCCTTTATAGCTTTAGCTGGATTAGAGAAAGGTGTGGTTGATACTAGCTATCGTGTGTTTGACCCCGGTTGGTTTAAATTACCTGGCGTTAGCCATGAATATCGTGACTGGAAAAAAACAGGTCATGGAATGATTAATCTTGCTCGCGCAATTACAGTTTCTTGTGATACCTATTTTTATCAACTGGGTCATAAGATAGGTATTAGAGCTCTAGAAGACATGTTGCATAAATTTGGTTTTGGCCAGCTTACCAATGTTGATTTAAATGAAGAAGCGCCAGGCATTGTACCCAATGCCCATTGGAAACGACGCAGTAAGGGTGTTCCTTGGTTTCCAGGTGATACATTGATCACAGCTATAGGGCAAGGTTTTATGCTTGCCTCGCCATTGCAATTAGCCAATGCAACAGCTGCTTTAAGTCAAAAAGGCCGTCGTTATCGACCCCATTTATTACAAAAATCTATTCAAAGTGACCGAGACGAAGTTCATCCTTTTAAGCCAGTAGAGGAATATCCTATAAAATTAAGAGATGAAAGTTATTGGACAGTTGTTGCCGAAGCTATGCGGGCTGTGATTAAAAGTGATGAAGGAACAGGTTATCGCTTTGGCCGGACAACACCTTATTCGGTTGCTGGTAAAACGGGCACAGCACAAGTATTTAGTGGTCGCCAATATGAAAAAAAACGCTATGAAGAAATTCCAGAATTTTTAAGAGATCACTCTTTATTTATTGCTTTCGCTCCCATTGAAAAGCCGGAAATTGCAATTGCTGTCATGGTTGAAAATGATTTTACAGCATCAAATGTTGCTCGCAAAGTTCTTGATGCCTATTTCCAGTTTAAACAAAATGAGGTCAGCACATGAGAAACTATCATTCGCGCCCAGTTTATAGATTTACTGTCAAATCCTTTCATGTTGACTGGCCTTTATTCGGTTTATTAATTACATTAATGGCCTTTGGTATGCTTATTTTATATAGTGCATCCAATGAAAATATTAATATGGTTATTCGTCAGGCTATACGTTTAGGCTTCGCTGCTAGCATTATGCTAATATTTGCTGCTATTCCACCTCATAAATATAAAATCTGGACACCTTGGCTTTATGGAATAGGTCTTGCTCTACTCATTGCTGTTATGATTATGGGAAAGATTGGTAAAGGTGCCCAACGCTGGCTTGATTTAGGGTTATTTCGCTTTCAACCCTCAGAAATTATGAAATTGGCAGTTCCTTTGATGGCAGCTTGGTATCTAGATCGTAAACCGACTCCCATTGACTTAAGGACAGCTGGAATTGCTACTCTAATTATTTTCATGCCTGCACTTTTAATTGCTAAACAACCTGATTTAGGCACAGCAATTATGGTCGTTTCAGCCGGATTAAGTGCTATCTTTTTAGCAGGTATTTCAATACGTGTGATTTTAACCGTAGGATTAATTGCTGGATTTTCCGCTCCCCTTTTATGGCATGTTATGCATGATTATCAAAAGCAGCGTATTCTCACCTTGCTTAATCCAGAACAAGATCCTCTAGGCTCTGGCTATCATATTATTCAATCTAAAATTGCCATTGGCTCGGGCGGCCCTTTCGGGAAAGGTTGGTTACAAGGTTCCCAATCACACTTAAATTTTCTACCTGAGCATGCAACTGATTTTATTTTTGCAGTCAGTGGAGAAGAATTCGGTTTTGTCGGTAGCATTATTTTAATTATTCTCTTTATTCTTATATCTTTAAGAGGATTACAAATTGCAAATCAAGCTCAAACTAGCTTTACCCGTCTGTTAGCAGCCAGTCTTGCTATGACATTCTTTCTATCTGCTTTTGTCAATATTGGTATGGTCATGGGTATTTTACCTGTCGTTGGCATTCCTCTACCCCTTGTCAGTTATGGTGGAACTGCCATGGTTACCTTTTTAGCTAGCTTTGGTATTTTAATGTCTGTTAGTTCACATCGAATTTTATTTAATGCCTATCGTTAAACTGATATGACTGCATTAGATATAGCGCGGCCCACTAAGCTTTAGACAAGGCGCAAGTGAAGCGAGGCGAAAGAGTGTACACATAAGTACATGACTGAGCCAAGTGAACTTGCAACGCCGTATAAAGCTTAGTGGGTAGCGCTATACAGTTTCTAGCTCCTCAACTTTGTTAGTATTTAAAGCAAGTAATTTAGCAACAGGGCCGTAACCTTTTCGGTGAATTGCGCAAGGGCCAAGTCTTTGTAAGGCGTCTAAATGTTTAACAGTAGAATAGCCTTTATGGCTAGAAAACTCATAGCCTGGATAGAGTTTTTCCATTTCCATCATCTCATTATCTCTAGCTACTTTTGCTAGAATTGAGGCCGCACTAATTTCAGCAATGAGTAGATCTCCTTTTATAATCGCTTCGCAAGGAATCTCTATCTTAGGTACATATAAGCCATCAATTTTAATGAAGTGCGGACGTAATGGTAAGCTTTCAATAGCACGACGCATGGCCAATAATGTCGCATGATGGACATTTAATTGCTCAATCTCAAAAACCTCTGCTCGACCATAGGCAAAGGCCAATGACTTAGCTTGAATTTCAAGTGCAAGTTCATAGCGCCTAGCGGCTGTAAGTTTTTTAGAGTCGGTAAGCCCTTCAATAGGCTCTTTTAAAATGACGGCTGCAGTCACTACTGGCCCTGCTAAAGGACCGCGGCCTGCTTCATCTACGCCTGCAATATACTGAATCATTTTAATTCTTCCCCTACTCTAGTATCTTATTTTTCTTTGACGCATACTAAAACAGCTAAGATAACTTTTCAAATTGATTTATCAGCTAAGAAATGCGATCATGCGCCTACATTACTCAATTCCAATCTTCATGAACGTGTTAAACTGTGCTGTTATTGGTGTCGGCTATTTAGGCCGTTTTCACGCCCAAAAATATAAAAATTTACCTCACGTGAATCTCGTTGGGGTCTGCGATATTAATCAGGATGTTTGCGACCAAGTAGCACAAGAACTTAACGTCACCCCTTATTATGATTATAAAGAATTATTTGGAAAAGTGGATGCCGTTAGTATTGCTACCACAACAAACCAGCATTTTGATGTTGCTAAAGACTGCCTAGCTCATGGCATTCATGTGCTTGTTGAAAAACCTATTACTGAGACAGTAGAACAAGCTGATAAGTTAATTGCATTAGCTAAAAAACATAGTGCAAAGCTACAAGTTGGTCATTTAGAACGTTTTAATTCAGCGCGTTTAGCTTTAGAAGAGCATTTAGAAAGGCCTCTTTTTATCGAGTCGCAACGCTTAGCTCCCTTTAACCCACGCGGCACCGATGTAAATGTTATTCTAGATCTGATGATTCATGACATTGATATTATCCAGACTATTGTAAATAGTCCTATTGTTAAAATTGATGCGCAAGGCACCCCTATTTTGTCCTCTTCTATTGACATTGCTAATGCACGCATTCGTTTTAAAAATAATTGTGTTGCAAATATTACAGCAAGTCGTATCAGTTTTAAAACTGAACGCAAAACACGTATTTTTCAACCTAATTCTTATATTTCAATTGACTACCATAACAAGCAATTTGCTGTTTTTTGTAAAGGACAAGGAGAAATGTTTCCAGGTATCCCTGAAATTA
The DNA here is from genome assembly GCF_052527395.1 of Legionella pelazae. Lineage (NCBI taxonomy): Bacteria > Pseudomonadati > Pseudomonadota > Gammaproteobacteria > Legionellales > Legionellaceae > Legionella > Legionella pelazae. The sequence continues at coordinate 110,022 of NZ_JBNVZS010000010.1, read as the reverse complement.
CTCGCCACCAATCTGTTTTTGAAAAGGGTGATGCCCTTTTAGAGGAAATTAAGGCATTTATCCATTGTATAACAGTAGATAGCGTACCTTTAGTTACGGGCCAAGAAGGACGTAACGCGCTAGCAACGGCTCAAAAAATAACTGCTCTTATTAATACTGATTTAGTATCTCGGCTTACTGACGCTTATGCCTAAACATATTGCTATTATTGCAGGTGAAGAATCAGGTGATCATCATGCAGCGGATTTAGTTAAGGAATTATTAGTTTATGACCCCTCATTGCAATTTAGTGGTATGGGAAGCAAACATATGCAAGAAGCCGGGGTTAATATCGTTGCCAATTTAGCTCAGTTCGGTGTGATAGGTATCACGGCGGTTATTCGGCATGCTTTCGTTATTAAAAAAACGTTTAATATTATTAAAAAACATTTAAAAGAGACTAAACCGGATTTAGTTATTCTTGTTGATTGCCCCGGATTTAATATTCCCCTTGCCAAATTTGCTAAACATAAACTGGGACTACGTATTATCTATTATATAAGCCCGCAAATATGGGCTTGGAAAGCAAATCGTATTCATACACTTAAGGCATGTGTTGATCACATGGTCGTGATTTTTCCCTTTGAAAAAGAAATTTACCAAAAAGCAGGTGTTTCAGTATCTTTTGTCGGCCATCCGTTAGTAAATCGTGTAAAGCCATCAAAGGATATTGAACAAATACGCCAATGTCTTGAACTTCCTAAAAATAAAAAGTTAATTGCCTTATTGCCAGGTAGTCGCCGTAGCGAAATTGAGAAACATCTACCCGTTATGGTTAAAACTGCTGAAAACCTAGCCTTAATTCATCAAAATCTACACTTTGTTATTCCTATTGCTCAAACACTTAATCCCCAGCTAATTAAAGATTTCTTTAAAAATAGCCCTATAAAAATTAGTTTTATTGACGGACAGGCAATTGATGTTCTTGCTTGTAGTCATTATGTAGTTGTCGCATCAGGTACAGCTTCGCTTGAATGTGCTCTGATGGAAAAGCCAATGTGTATCATTTATAAAGGCTCTTTCTTAAGTTATTTAATTGCTGCTAAAGTAATTAAAGTTAAATATCTCGGACTTTGTAATCTCTTACAAAATAAAATGATTGTTCCTGAACTGTTGCAATATGATTGCAACAGTTCAGAACTTACAAAAACCTTAAACGATTTAATTTCTAATAGTTCTTTGCAAAAAAAAATCACTACTCGCTTAGCCAAACTAAAACACTCCTTATCAAGCGAGCAAGCTGATTGTTCAGTGGCTGATGTTGTTAAAATGGAATTGAGTAAGGTTTAAATGTCATTAAATAAAAGATAATTAAGAAACTAACAAATGCTGGCCAGCCTAATATAAACCAATATTTAAAGTACTGGTAATAAGCAGCTGGCAATGGTGAATTTGTTCGTGCTGCATAGGAGGTAATATTTCGTATTTTAATTTGTAAATAAACAACAATAAGCCAACAAATTAATGCTAAGGTATAAAATACTAAACTACCTAATATCCATAATGAACTTAAAGGAAAACCAGCAATATAAACCATAGCTAGTCCAGTTAAGGGCTGAACAATCATGGTACTACCTGTAGAAATCCAGTCAATAAGTACAACATATTCATTAATGGCGCCCATAACAACAACATCTTTCTTTAAATGGCCATACAGCATAATAGCAGCTGTACCGATTCCCGTACCAAATAATAAAGTCGAGCTTAAAATGTGTATATATTTCAACCATAAATAGAGCATATCATTCCATTAAATAAAGTATAATAATGCTAACTAAAACAGGTACATTTTTAACTATAGAGCCAAAAGGTTCTAGCCATAAATCAGGGATTTTTAAAGTGATTATAATAGTATAAGCAGTCATTACCATTATTTGTAGTAAACAGTTTAGCTTAGTTTTGTAATTAAAGAGAAGACTAAGTCCAATCACACCATTAATCAGGGAAGCAAGGTAAAGTAAAGTAGGTTGCCAGTAAGTGCTTACACCGACCTTTGTTAAAAGAAGGTAAGAACCTGCTTTGGGAAATAAAAAAGCACTGACAATTGCGCTTGCAAGCCACATAAATGCTAAGCTTAAGCGCAATAGAGGTTTTATAAAAAATAATCGAGCATACCAGCGATCTGGGCTTGTGCTTGGCGCCTGATAAGCACCCTCTGCAAAATCCTTAGGCATAAAACCTGCCATCTGGATAAATCTTTGAGATTCGTTAGGTGTTGCAATATTACCTTGCTCAAGCATGGTGATCGCAGGCGTGTTAATGGTTGAAAAAGGTAGATAATCGCCAACTTTAGCCCCAATTTTAATTAACTTTAAAGGAATTGATAAACAATAACCTCGTCCAATTTGCAACCAATCTCTTAGCGTTAATAAAATCTCTTTCAACGTCACTGGTTTTGAAGAAACCGAAGCTAAAATAATTGATTCCTCTAAGTCATGAGTAATGATATTACTTACAGCTTTTGCTAAATCCTCTACCTGAATCGGCTGAAATTGTTGAAGACCACTTCCTGCAACAGGGATAATTAAGGGAAAAGCAGCTAACGCTCGCATAAGCGCCATACCGCCTTCGGATGCAGGGCCATAAATAAAAGAGGGCCTTAAAATAACTGTCGTAATATTAAGTGTCAGCAAATAATCCTCAATGGCTTTTTTACTCTTAGCATAATCCGATTGATACCGATCAACGCCTAAGGCAGAAAGCTGAATAATACGCTTAACATTACATTTTGTAGCAGCTGTAAATAAAGCTTTAGGCGTATCATAATGAATGGCCCACATAATTTTAGAATTTGAATGGTAAAAAATACCGACACAATTAATTATTATATCGATATGTTCAAGACGGGGCAGCCAGGCTTCAATAGTAGTATCCCGGACAAAATCACAAGCAATTATCTTAGCATGTGGAAATAGTTTTTTCGTATAATGCGTATCTCTTACTGCCGCAACAACTTCATGCCCTTGTTCAATCAGTTTTTTAGCAATCCATGTACCTGCAAAACCTGATGCGCCTGTAATTAAGATATTCATGTTTGTTCTTTATGCTGTCTGTTAGCTAGTAACGCTCTCCCATAGCCTAAGTACCCACCCAGACAACTTGCACTAGCACCTAAACCAAACATAATAAAGGTAAGGAGTGCATTTAAAATAATAACCTTCTTATCCACTTCTAAAGCAACGCTCATAGGCGCTTTTCCACTTAAAAATATTTCAGTTAGCATAGGCGAATCATTGGTTATTTTAATAGCAACCAAGCTTGAGGTAAAATTAGCATGGAAAACTGCAAACTGAATCATATTTGTAATTAAAATAATTGTCATTATTAATAATAATGCCCAGGCTAAAAAACCTATAAAGCAACCCCAAATGCGTTTAAGCGTTGGATAAGACAGCCTGCCTGCTAGCCATCCCGTTGAGAACATCGCAATAATCCCAGCAATACAAAAACAGATAAAACCCCACAAAGAGAATTCAACTTTACCAGTGGAACGAATAGTAAAACTTGCTATCCCTAAAGCAAGGGCTAATAAATTTAAGAGAAAATTAAGCCCTACTCCAACAATTGCTGCAGAAAAGATAGCAGACCAAGTAATATAAAAGTTACTTTTAGACTGTTTATTTATTGTTGCTTCTGTCATAAATGCTTATCTAGTCTATGAAGCTGTAAATTGAAAAGCAATCAAGCATATAAAAGCAATAATCGCAATCAACCCATGACCTGCTACTAAAAACTTTGGTACAGGCTTAAGCATAATATCACGCCAAACGATATAAAAACCGCCAATGGCAGCTACAATAAATAAAATTAAACTAATTACCGGTGAAGAGCGATCAGAGAATAGATATAAAATAAGCAAAACAATACCTATTGCTGCAAGAGCACCATGAATCATTACGACTCCTTTAGGCGTAGCTTTGTCCTGGAAGATATAGGTAATTAAGTAAATACCTAATATTGCAGCTAAAATAAAAAATATAGTCGCAAGAATTAACACGGTAAGCTCCTCCTTTAACGTGAGTCCGGTACAAAAAATCTTAAGTCTTTGTGTCGGACTCGATTGTTTCGATCTAGATCCAGCATAAATGCTTCGCATTTTACGGGATAATGTTCGTTTAGTGACATAAAAAAATCTATGTTTCTTTAGATCAAATCAACATTATTGCCTAAATAATGAGGCAACACTTCTAAATAACTAACGTCATTCTTAGGTAGCTAATGTCATTCCCACGCAGGCGGGAACCCATCCCAAAATTAACCTCAGTACAAATTTACAAATGGATCCTCGCCTTCGCGAGGAGGCATTGTTGCGTGGATAAGTGTGAGAACTAATTATAATCAACATGATCTTATGCCATCCCCGCAAATCCTGTCATCCCCGCGAAGGCGGGGATCCATTCATAAATTAACACTGAGATTAATTTACCATAGATTCTCGCCTGCGCGGGAAAGACATTTACTATCCACGCAACAATGCCTTAGAGGATGACATGAGGTCTATTTGGCTATAATTAGTTTTCTAATTATTCACGCAACACCTATATGCATCCATACCAATACGAAAACTTTTCACAGAATAATGTTCGTTTAGCGATAAAGTCTGTATCTCCTTTTTTTATATTGAACTCACCTTATTTAGGTTCTTTTAAAGTCAAATCTGCCATGGCAGGCCCTTCAATGACTTTTCCTTGTTTTGTAAAGCGACTGCCATGGCAAGGACAATCCCAAGTTTTTTCGGCTCTATTCCAGTTAACAATACATTTCATATGAGTACATACAGCAGAAACCATGTGTAATTCATTATTATCCCGACAAACAGCAAATTTTTCCTTATTAATTTCAACAATCTTGCCTTCCCCTTCGGCTATCGATTTAAAATCAGTTTCTGCAAAAATTGGCAAATCTTTACTATATTGCATAGCGACATTTATATTTTCTTTAGCAAGAAAACCTAAGGAAGCACCAATAGTATGGCGATTTGATTGATAGACGCCATTAAATGGCATAGGTTTATCAAGTATTAAATCCGCAACAGCAAGACCTGCGACAGTACCATAGGTTAAACCATCAGCAAAATAACCTGTGGCCATGTAAGTATGCTTCGCTGTTTTAGAGGCAAGACCTATATAGGGTATACTATCTGCAGATTGGTAATGCTGAGCTGACCATTTAAAGGCGATTTCATCAATAGATAAGCATGATTTCAACTCAGATTCTAACTCTTTATAATGTGCTTCTGTATAGTATTCTTGACCAGTTTTATGATGGCTACCTGAAAGCATCATTAAGTCTGGCTCGTCACCTTTATAAGCATGGGCTGAAAAGATATTATGAGATTTCTTACTGAAATCCCAAAAGTGCCCCTCAGGACATTGATTGTTTTTTAAATGAACAGCAACCACATAGCTCCGATAAGGCGCAGTAAAGAAATGGGCATGGTTAATTCCAATTGGCGAGTGCGTTGCTAGAAAAAGCTTTTTTGCTATCACTTTGGCATTTTTTGTATAAACAAAACAAACATCTTTCTCTTCATAATGAGTTACAGGGGTATTTTCATAAATTAGGCAACCCTTCTCATGCAAGTATTCTGCCATTGAGATAACGTATTGCAATGGATTAAAACGTGCTTGGTTAGGCATGACTGCTGCTTTTTTAAAGGACACTGCAAGCGGCATTTCAGTGGTATAATCTATATCAATATCCAAGCGCCTGAAGAATTCTATTTCCTTTTCCATAGAAATATGCTCTTCGCCATGGAAATAGCAATACCAAGGTCTGCGCGTAAAATGACAACTAATATTTTTTTCACGAACATTTTTTTCGATATAATCAATCGCCTTTAGCCGTGACTGGGCTACGACTCGCGCTGTATCTAAATTGAATTTCTTTTCGATAGTTTGATAGAAAGGCTGTACAGCAACATACAAATTACCTGTCGAATAACCAGTCGTCACCCCACCAACTTGATAGGCCTCAAGGATAGCTACTCGCTTACCTGCTGCTACTAATTCACTCGCTGCTGTAATAGCCGTGATACCACCTCCAACAATAGCAACATCGACTTCAATATCATTAGCTAATGCTGGGTAAGTTTTTTCTCGTTTACTAATAGCTTCCCAAAGCGATATCCCTTCGTTCATTACCTCTCCTTAGAGTTAATTACTAAAGCTCTTTTCTATGTCTAGTTTATCCTTTTAATCAGACAATTAAACACGACTAATTAATTTATATTAAAGACCAAAATTCAAATACTTATAGTATTGTAGACTACTCTTGATTAATTTAGATAAAAATTTTATTAAAAATGGAAACTGCTATACTGCTATCAAACTAGTCTGTTTAACTAAGGTATTATGAAATTAAATTTTGATAATAGTTTTGCTCGCCTACCTAACTATTTTTTTACCAAGCTCGCACCTGTTCCTGTTAAAAAGCCTAGCCTTGTTCACGTTAACTATAATACAGCAGAACTATTAGAAATAAAGAAAAAAGACATAGAAAAAAAGAATTTTGCTGATTACTTTGCAGGTAATCGTCTTTTAGCAGGAAGCGAACCTCTCGCCACCGTTTATTCGGGACATCAATTTGGTTATTACGTACCTCAACTGGGAGATGGACGAGCTTTACTTTTAGGCGAAGTGGTAAATCAGAAAGGTGAACGTTGGGATATTCAATTAAAAGGCTCAGGTCAAACCCCTTATTCGCGTATGGGTGATGGCCGGGCAGTACTGCGTTCAACCATTCGTGAATACTTATGTTCAAGTGCTATGCATGCTCTAAATATTCCAACGACACATGCTTTATGTATTGTTGAGACAAATGAGCCTGTTTATCGAGAGGTCCCTGAACCGGGGGCTATTTTAACACGAGTCGCTAAATCGCATATTCGTTTTGGCCACTTTGAGTATTTTTACTACACAAACCAACATCAAGCTCTAAAAGAATTAGCCAATTACGTTTTAGCTCGACATTACCCTGATGCACCTACCAATTCAGAAGGATACTTACATTTATTTACTGAGGCTGTTATAAAAACAGCAAGGTTGATTGCTCATTGGCAAGCTGTAGGATTTTGCCATGGTGTAATGAACACCGACAACATGTCAATTCTAGGTTTAACCATCGATTATGGCCCATTTGGCTTTCTTAATATTTTTAATAATAATCATATTTGCAATAGTTCTGATTATACAGGACGATACGCCTATGGCCAGCAGCCAACTATTGCCTTCTGGAACCTATTAGCTTTTGCCCAAGCACTTACGCCTCTTATTACCGTGAACAATTTACAAGATGCTGTTGCTAAATTCGATACTGAATTTCAAAATAATTATAATCAACTATTGCATGAGAAATTTGGTTTAGAACAAATCCAAAATAGCGATAAGCAACTCATTGCTGATCTCTTGCATTTACTTGAGCATAATCAGGTTGATTATACCTTATTCTTTCGACGCTTAAGTACTTATGACCCTGAATTAAATAACGATATTTTATCTTATCTTTTTAGAGATAAGGACAAATTTAATGATTGGCTTGAACACTATAAAAGTAGATTAACGGTAGAAAATTTGTCACCTGCTATTCGTCATCAGAAAATGAAACAAGTAAATCCCAAGTTTATTCTCCGCAATCATCTAGCTCAACAAGCCATTACTGAAGCTTACGAAAATAAAAGCTATGATGAAATTAATAGATTATATACTATCTTACAAAAACCCTTTGAGGAGCAGCCTGAGTATGAATGGTATTCCTTACCACCACCAAAGGATTTAGCAGAAATTAAGGTAAGCTGCTCTTCTTAATTAAGCTATTTTAAATACTTAAGAGAAATAGAAATTTTACAATAAATTCAGTATCCTTTAAATTATTATTAAATAAGGATTTAATCATGCTAGTCACATTTACTTGTGAATCTTATGGTAGATTGATATTTTTTGGAGATGTTGCAAGACGATTAATTAAACTGATGGGCCATAGTGATAATATACCTGGCGCTATTAAAGCCCAAGATATAGAGCTAGCTCTTAATAATTTACTTGAAGGCCTTGCGCGAGTAAAAGATAAAGTTAAGACTATGCAACCTGATAAAGAGGACGAGCCTGAAATTAGTTTAGCTACCCGAGCAGCGCCTCTCATTGATATGCTTAAATCAGCCAAAAAAAATCAATGCAATATTATCTGGCAATAATCTAAGCAGGTCCATAGTTAGAGTTGCTTTTTCCTTCTTTACTATTATTTCTAAAATAATTTGCATTTTGGTGTACGATATCACCATGTTGATTAAATTCTATACGACATTCTACTTGCCATGGCGCCACACTGACTGCGGCACGATGTCCATACTGAATTTTAGTTCCCCTCTCTACTTGTGCAACTTGCTCAGCTGTTAAATTAACTTTGTAACACGATAGATTAGGACCTTTATCAATGTAATGCCGCTCGCCAGCTATGAGATCTGCTGGTGAAGTATAAAAGTGCTTAAAGATATTTTCAGTTTCTGCTAAGTACCATTTTTCATTACTTAAGGCTTCTACAATAGGAAGATAAAAAAAATTATCTTCATGATAAAACCCATTTACCTTTTCTTTTGCAAAAAATCCAAATTTCATACTTCTTTTTATCCCTACGGCTGCTGTTAATATAACCTTAAGATTCAGCGTGTATATTACGCCCCCTAATCCAAAGCTGTATTTGTAGTCACTGATGATACTTCATGAATTAAGCAAAAAATTACTGGATTTTGTTGAAGCTGAAGCCAAGGCAGCTTCTAAAAGAACAATCTTTCGTAATTTCGACAAATATAACTTTGTCAATTTAATTTATCAATCCTTAAATTTAAATGATTTTATGACAATTAAAGATCTTGAAAATGCCATAAAATTAATAGAAGAATTACCTGTTTTCTCTGAAAAATATACGACACTTAATCAATTAATTTCGACAAAATTAGACTATCAAGTTTTAAATCAGGTAAATAATAATGCCGGATTCTCTGCTAAGTTACTAAATCTTCCCAAAGTAAAATTAGGTGTTACAAGTAATTTTACCAAAGCTTTAATTGAAACCCACCAGGTATTACTAAGTTACTATCAAGAAGCTTTAACTCATACCTTAAATCAAACACCAGTTAAAGAAATTAATTATGATTCAGTTATGTTGGCTGAATCACAAGCGTTTCGCGATTTAAATATAAGCACTCGAGAGTTAGGCTCCTCAGATAATTCAACGATAATACCAGACGTTCGCCGCAGAGGTGTTACTTTTTATGGTGCTACAATTATTCCTGCTAATTATACTGATGCCTTTGATGCTAGTATTATTCAAACGATTAGAGATTTTACTGGTGATAATCGCGATAAAGCCGCCGTGCCTACTCCAGGTTCAGGAGCCAGTAAACTATTAAATTTTGGGGGCCAATTTTTAGAAGCAATCATCTTAAATGAATTCTCCAATACTATTGAATTTACCGACGGTCGTCAGGGTAGATTGGAAAGAGGTAAAGTAAAAGGTCATATCAACTGGTCAAAAAATACTGAGATCAATGAAATTTACGCAACAGTCAACATTAAAATTTATACCTTAAGTTTTGCTAACAATGACCCTACTAAGCCACAAGAATTTTATGCTATATGCAGCGATGGTAAAACCTTATTACCAATATCTGATAAGGACTTCGAGCGAGTTTATAAAAATTGTGACAACGAGCGGCTAGAGAAAACGGAAAATAATCTTGTACCTATTTGCGAATATAGCGTCAAAATTAAATTAGACTCTGAATTCAATGAAATAAATAATCTGGAATATTTTTTCAAAGTTGCAGAATGTAAATTACAACTTAATACCCTTCAATTAACTTCTATAAAAGAAAAGGGTCATAAATTAGCTGCTAGCGTTGAGCCTATATTTCGAACTACAGGATTAATGTAACGTGAGTTCGACATAAAGGGGTTATAAAAAACTATCTTTGCTTTCAGTAATGAGAGATAGCAAAAAGTGTTTACACTTTTCTAACTGCTGTAAGGTTACAAACTCATCGGCCCGATGTGCCTGTTCAATATTACCGGGGCCACACACAATAGTAGGAATGGAAGCTGTTTGAAATAGGCCAGCTTCTGTAGCATAAGCCACTTTCTTTAACTTCTGTTCACCTGTAATAGCTTGACAAAGCCTAGTTAATTTGGCATCTGGATCAGCTGAAAAACTTGTCACACTTGCAACTTCAATCAAATCAATAGTTGCTAAGGGAAATTCTTTCTGCATTTGTGGTAATAAGTGATTAGTAACATAAGCGTTAATTTGCTCCTTCACCTTCAAAGCTGCATGGTCAGGAAGATTGCGAAACTCAAAAACAAACTCGCAAAATTCAGGAATAATGTTATAGGCATTACCACCTTGAATGACATTGGTGGTTAACGTAGTAAAAGGGACATCAAAATCTTTATCAAGCTGTTGTTCTTTAAATTGATAAGCTAAATTTTTTAAAAATAAAACGAATTGCGCTGCATACTCTATTGCATTACAACCTTGAGGCGTTAATGAAGAATGTGCCGGATTTCCTCTAATTTGGCACCGAAATACATGAATACCTTTATGCGCTATAATTGGGTACATATTTGTTGGCTCACCAACAATACAGGCTTTGGGACTGTAATCCAATGATTGGAAATCAGCAATCATTAATGGCACACCAAGGCAGCCGACTTCTTCATCATATGAAAAAGCGAAATGGATTGGAAAAGGTAAATTCAATTGATGAAATTTAGGCAATAAAGATAAAGCAACTGCAATAAATCCCTTCATATCACAAGTTCCGCGACCAAAAATTTTATTATCGCGAATCTCTGCTTTAAAAGGATTACTAGACCAAGCTTGACCTGTAACTGGAACAACGTCCGTATGACCTGATAAAATAATACCACCTTTTCTATTTCCATTAGCAGCAGGAAGCGTTGCAAAAAGATTTGCCTTCTTAGCATTGTCGTTAAAGGTTAACCTAGATTTAATATTGTAGTTTAAAAACCAATCAGCAATATTATTAATCAGTTCTAAATTAGATTTTGATGAGGTAGTATCAAAAGCAATTAAAGTGGCAAGCCAATCAATTATAGTCATAATTCTTTCCTCTAATGCCAAACTATTTTGCATTAAATTAAACTTAAAAATTAGAATTAGCTAGAATATTTACTATTCTTTTTACCGTTACTGCAATTTGCTCATGGGCTTCTATAGGATATTAATCAGTTGCAAATTCTTATAAAGAATCACGTTATTGCAAAGGTGTCTACAAAATTTAAATTTTAGTGAGACAAAAATTTCCATACAGATCTTTTTTTAATCTTACTAGTATTATATGGTCAATATTTGCTACGTATGTTAGTAGATTATCAAAAAACCTTGAGGTACAATATTTCAGCTTTCGTCTCGAAAGTATTTGGATTAAGCTTTTAACGAAAATAAGGAAGTTACGATGAACGTGATTGATACACAAGCATCTACTCAAGGCATTAAACAAGAACAAGGTCTTCAAGAATTAGTTTACTCTTTGGTCACTCGTTTTCTTGCAGAAAATAAAAATAAGCCCATTGATGATCTTTACGATATGATTTTATCTGAAGTTGAACCTCCTCTTCTACAAGCGGTTATGGAAAAGCGCCGTGGTAACCAATTACAAGCAGCTAAAATGCTAGGTATAAGCCGAGGCACTATTAGAAAAAAACTGTTACGTTATTTTGGAACAAAGTATTTTCGCTTAACCGAAGAGTAATCTAGTTATTTACCTTCAGATAAAAGGCCCATGTAGTTGGGCCTTTGAATTAAAAATTTTTTAAATAACCTTAGGCGCTAAGTAGAGCATTTAAAGTACAAATTAGAGAAATCTAAAATCCAAAGAATTAAATTGGACATTTACTTGTATTAATTCCGACCTTATTAAAAGTTGTCTTAACTGATTTAATATTTATATTTAAATCTTTAGCTGCATGTAATACACCACAAGCTGCGTTAATAAAATTAGATTTTGGTGTCCAATAGGTAGTATTTGCTGTTAACATGACATGATAAGCTTGTTTAATACCTATTTCTTGCGAAAGAAGATAGAATGCTTTATTAAATATCCCACTACCTGTATGCACAATATAACTTTGTCGATACCTAGGATTTGGAATATTCTCTTTAGCAAAGGCAAGGAGCTCAGCATAGCTAATTTTACAAGTTTCTCCGGATTGCTGTGCTAGTCTTCTATTAGCACAATCTGCAGAATCGCCATCCTGAGATGGATCATTCATCAAACGTAAAGCTTTAAAGCCAAAATCATCTTTTACTATCGTTTCGCCGATACCCCAGGTCATTTGATTCGGTATGACATTGGTTTTATTAAACAGTTTAGGTTGTTTTTCTAAAAGATAAGCGCGAGCTGCAAGACCTGCCATATCAGAAAACGATTCATTAAGAGCGCCCGGCTGATTATGATATTCAAGATTAGAATGCTGCTCCGTAAACCCATGAGATACTTCATGACCTGCTACGTCTAAAGAAACTAATGGATAAAAGTTATCGCCATCACCAAAAGACATAGTCTCGCCGTCCCAGAAAGCATTATCAAAAGCCTGGCCAAAATGAACTCTCATAATTAATTTTTTTGGTTTGCCCTGCGGTGTTTGTAAGGCAGGCATTCCATACCAATTTTTATACATTTGAACTACAACTAGCCCAAAGTGATAAGCATCGTTTACAGGAGAGAAAGCACCATTTATAAATTCTTCTTTATTTTGTCCACAAGGATACTGGTAGGCATTTAATAAGGTGTTTTCCCAATCCCAATTAGAATCTAAATGTACCACTCGCACAGATGCATTTTCCATTTCGCACATATTATCTTTTTGGCGTACACGAAGCGGCGGCAAACCATTTTTACCATACCAATATTCATGAATCTTATTGTTGCCGCCTGGTCCTACATCATTATAAGTTTTAATGTTTTCCCATTGTTCTAATATAGTTCCGTTATGTGCATCAACTATAAAAAATGGCCAAGAAGGGAAACCTTTTTCATTTAATAACTTAAATGATACTTGATAGACCAATTTAAAATCATTTTTTTTGACTTCACGAATCTGTAGCTCTACTTTCTTAGTTTTAACACCAGGTTGCGTGTTAGGATTGGCATAAGCAGCATGGGCAATTTCAAGTGCATTAGCTGAAGTAATTGTTGGCTTAGTATCAATATTAAGTTCTTCGATTAGCTGGCCATTAACTTTGGAGGCTGTCGTTAATGAAAATTTTTGTGCATCTGTAACTACCATTACCCGAGCACCAGCAATAGGAATACCCTTATATAATTGCTGATACGTTGAAATGACTTTACTTCCTTGTGTTGTTTGCTGAATTAATTGGAGTTGATTATAAGAAGCTGTAGTAGCTTTACCCTTTACATTCGTCAACTGATATTTATTTAAGCTAGTATAGGGTGCTTGATATAGATCAATTGCATTAGCTGCTATTACCAAAGAAGAGACGGTGCTAAGAGAAGAAATAAGTACTATTTTTTTTAACATGGCTTAATCCCTTAAAATGAGCTCTTGAGTGTTACTCCAAAATAAAATTAAGGAGTACAAAAAAATATATATTAACTTTCTGATTTTTACTAGTACTGACTGTATAGTGAAATGTTTATTTGCCTTTTTTGTGATATGCATTCGGTCACGCAATGATATAAATTGCCTTGGATGCGCTTATTATATACAGGATGATTTAGAAAAAACGACTAATTAGAAATTTATTCTTAAAAAAGGTTTATACCTATCTCGAACCAGCACAGATAGATATAAACCCAAGGAAATAAATAATAGGTGAATTTAAAAGCTAAGCAGCGGTCATAAGTAACTTATTAACTCGACTGACAAAATCAGCTGGATTATCTAATTGACCACCTTCAGCAAGAACTGCTTGCTCAAACAGCATCATAACCCATTCAGCAAAACGAGCGTCATCTTCGATGTCATGTAGTCGCTTAATTAAGGCATGTTGTGGATTAATTTCAAATATAGGCTTAACACCGGGCACTTGTTGGCCAGCAGCTTGTAAGATGCGTTGCATTTCTAAACCCATATCTTGTTCGTCTGCTACAACACAAGCAGGTGAATCTGTAAGCCTGTTAGTTAAAGTAACCTCCTTAACTTTATCACCTAATATTTCTTTCATATGTTTAAGCATCGGCTCTAAAGATTTTTCCTGTTCTTTAACATCTGGCTCATCATTTTCAGGTTCTAGATCAATTTTGCCCTTACTAATTGATTGTAGTTTTTTGCCTTCAAATTCACTTAAATAACCTACTAGCCATTCATCAATTCGATCACTTAACAACAAAACTTCAATGCCTTTTTTCTTAAAAATTTCTAAGTGAGGACTATGTTTAGCAGCATTGTAGCTAGAAGCTGTTATATAATAGATTTTATCTTGTTTCTCTTTCATACGAGAAACATAATCCATTAAAGAGACATTTTGTTTCTCAGAATCAGTATGTGTTGTGGCAAAGCGAAGCAATCTAGCAATCGCTTCACGATTAGCGAAGTCTTCTACAGGCCCTTCTTTTAAAACTAAACCAAACTCATTCCAGAAACGTTGATACATCTCTGGGTCAGCGGTACTCATCTTTTCAAGCATAGATAAAACACGTTTAGTAGAAGCTGCTTTAATTGATTCCACCTGTTTATTATCTTGCAGTATTTCCCGAGAAACATTTAGAGGTAAATCACTTGCGTCAATAATACCTTTAATAAATCGTAAATAACGTGGTAAAAATTGAGTAGCATCATCTAAAATAAATACACGTTTTACATAGAGCTTTAAACCATGTTTCACATCCTGCTGCCATAAATCGAATGGGGCATGAGCTGGAACATACAATAAACTTATATAATCTTGTTTACCTTCAACATGATTATGTACCCAAGTTAATGGATCCTGATAGTCATGCGAGATATGTTTATATAAGGCTTTATAATCTTCATCACTTATTTCAGATTTAGGTAAAGTCCAAAGAGCAGTCGCTTTATTGACTGTTTCATACTCAACTTTACTATTATCCTTATCTTTCTCATCATCCTTTGCCTTCTTCATTACAATTGGCCAGCATATATGGTCAGAATATTTACTAATAATACCGCGAAGCCGCCAATCGCTTAAAAAATCTTCTTCATCTTTCTTTAAATGGAGGATAACTTCAGTACCACGTTCGGCACGTTTTTCTTGAGCAATAGTAAACTCACCTTCACCATTAGATTGCCAAATAATACCTTCTTCAGGCGCCAAGCCGGCACGGCGACTTTTAACTGTTACTTTATCTGCGACAATAAAGGCTGAGTAAAAACCTACCCCAAATTGGCCTATTAAATGGGAATCCTTACTCATCTCACCGGTTAAGTGATTTAAAAATTCTTTAGTGCCTGATTTAGCGATAGTCCCTAAGTTTTCAACCGCTTCATCCCAGCTCATACCTATTCCGTTATCTTTAACGGTAATTGTTTTTAATTTCTCATTATAATCGATGGTGATTTTAAGATCAGAATCATTTTCGTATAAAGATGAATTTGCAAGAGCCAAAAAACGAAGTTTATCAAGTGCATCTGACGCATTTGATATTAATTCACGCAGAAAAATTTCTTTATTACTATACAGTGAATGCACAACCAAATGAAGCATCTGTTTGACTTCAGTTTGGAATCCCATTGTTTGTTTCTTACCCGCCATTTAAAAATCTCCCCTAAGCATTACAAAATGCATGTAGTAAAATAAACTGTTTTTCAATATGAGGACGGTCTGTAAAATTTCAAGGGGTATTTGCTGGACGTGTGTTTGGCACCATACCTACTCTTGGTCTGTGCATATAAAAAGTCACAACATCGCTCGTACTTAACACGTCACCATTAGCGCCAATAAGTTGCACTGCAAGGGTATGAGCACCACGATTTATATTATTTAAAATAAAATTTTTACTTGCCTGTGGCTCTCCTAAAGGTTGATTATCGAAAATAAGCTGTAACATTACCCCTTTTTGTATTTCGGGTTCAACATTAACAGCAACTGATACATATCCTTGATTATTACGAATAGTTGCATCATTTTGAGGCTGAGTTATCGTAACTGTATAGTCAGGCTGAGTAAGAGAATCGCTATTTACTGTATTAGTAGTTGATGCTGGCGTTGTTGGTGTATTAGTAGGTGTAGGTGTATTAGTAGAAGAAGGCGGAGCAGTCTGCGTGGGGGGTAAAACAACTTTTTCTGCTCCTGGATGGGGCTCATCACTAAAATGAACAACGCCTTGGCTATCTGTCCATTTATAAATTTCAGCACATAATGGATTAACCAGTAATAAAGAGAAAATAGAAATAATAACTTTTATCATAAGTGTAGTCCCTTAATGATAGCCAGCAAAGCTTCCTGAATCTATTTAATGAATTAACTTCTAAAGATCAGTTTCAGGAATGTGAAACTGATCTTTTGTAACGTTATCGACAAATGGGTAGTCAATTCTTATAAACTGTAATAAAGTTCAAATTCAAATGGATGAACTAAACTTCTTACCTGAGCTATTTCAGCCTCTCTTAAAGCAATGTAACTTTCTATAAAATCTTTAGTAAAGACATCACCTTGTAATAAGAACTCTTGATCGTGACGTAAATACTCAACTGCCTGCTCCAAAGAAGCGCAAACTGTAGGTACATCAGTTAACTCTTCAGGCGGTAAGTCGTAAAGATCTTTATCCATGGGTTCACCTGGGTGAATTTTCTTTTGAATACCGTCAAGTCCTGCCATCATCATAGCAGCAAAGGCTAGATAAGGATTTGCTGTAGGATCTGGAAAACGCACTTCAATACGGCGACCTTTAGGATTCCCGACATGGGGTATACGAATAGCCGCAGATCGGTTTCGAGCTGAATAAGCTAATAAAACTGGCGCTTCAAAGCCTGGCACTAGACGCTTATAACTATTGGTAGCAGGATTGGTAAAAGCATTTAATGCTCGCGCATGCTTAATAATACCACCAATGTAGTAAAGGGCTGTCTCTGACAAACCAGCATATTTATCACCATTAAAAATATTAACACCATCTTTTACAAGTGATTGGTGACAGTGCATGCCATTACCGTTATCTCCTACCAACGGTTTAGGCATAAAGGTAGCTGTCTTACCATAGTTATGGGCTACATTATGAACAACGTATTTTAAAAGCTGCATTTCATCAGCTTTCCTAACTAAAGTACCAAATTTGGTTGCTATTTCACCTTGGTTCGCAGTAGCCACTTCATGGTGATGTGCTTCAATAACAATACCTAGACCTTCTAAAGTTCGACAAATATCTGAGCGTATATCCTGTGATGAATCGACTGGCGGAACAGGAAAGTAGCCACCTTTAATAGGAGGGCGATGTCCAATATTACCACCATCAAAACTTTTGCCGGAATTCCATTGGGCTTCTGATGAATCTATTTCATAGAAAGAGCTATTTATAGTCGTTTTCCAACGAACATCGTCAAAAATAAAAAATTCAGGTTCAGGCCCAAATAACGCTGCATCGGCAATGCCCGTTGATTTTAAATAAGCTTCTGCACGCTTAGCAAGAGAGCGAGGATCGCGATCATAGCCAAGCATGGTTTGCGGATCAACAACATTACAACGAATAATTAAAGTATTATCTTGATAAAAAGGATCAACTAAAATGTTTTCGCAATCTGGAACTAATGCTAAATCGGATTGATGAATTTTCTGCCATCCCTTAATTGATGAACCATCAATCATTTTACCGTTTTCAATAAAATCCTCATCCACAGCGGAGATAGGCAGCGTAATATGCTGCTCTTTACCTCGGGTATCCGTAAAACGCAAATCAACGAATTTAGCACCATGTTCTTTAATTGCTGCCTGAACTGCATTGTTACTCATCATTATCTCCAAGGTTAAATCATCGGCCTCTTTCAATACGAGTTGTACTAAACCAGATGTTAGAACACCTTAATGCAAATTCTATAGCATTTTAAGCATAAAGATTGCACAAAACGTAAATTTCTCCATTGCCTTACAGCAAAGTAGGAACAGAAGCCTAATAAATAGTTTACCTTAAGTGACTTCTGAAACCTAATAGATTACACTGATAAAATAGCTATTCTTTAAAAAAAATATGGGTGCTTATCATTATCAAGCGTTATCACCTTCAGGAAATACAAATAAAGGTGTTATTGAAGCAGATTCAGAACGACAGGCTAGACAACTATTACGCGATCAAGGTTTAATTCCAACACAAGTTCGCGCTCTAACAAAGCAAACTGCAACACCACGCAGGCGAGACAAAATTTCAGCCCAGGACTTATCGCTGTTAACTAGACAATTAGCAACGCTTCTAGCCGCAGGTATACCTGTTGAAGAATCTCTACGCGGTGTAAGTGAGCAGACTGAAAAAGAGCGGGTTAGAGGTCTACTTATAGGTATTCGCGCTAAAGTACTTGAAGGGTATTCCCTAGCTCAAGCAATGGGTGAATTTCCTAACTCATTTCCTGAGTTATATCGAGCTACAGTTAGCGCAGGGGAACAAACTGGCCGTCTAGACTTAGTTTTAGAAAAACTTGCTGACTATACTGAAAATCAACAAGCAACCCGGCAAAAGATCCAACATGCCCTTATCTACCCCTCCTTAATGATCATTGTTTCAGTGGCTATCATTAGTTTTCTATTAGCCTTTGTGGTGCCCAAAATTATTGAAGTATTTACTAGCAGTGGTCAATCGTTACCGGCAATGACTCAAGTACTAATTGTGCTGAGCAATTTTATTAAGGCATATGGTCTATATGTACTAATTAGCACTATTTTAATATTGATAGCTTTTCGTAGAAGTTTAAAAAACTTAGCAATAAAAACAGTTTGGCATCGAATTTTATTAAAATTGCCTATTGGATCTTATTTAGTACGATCAACAAATGTCGCGCGCTATATTCATACCTTTGGTATACTATTTTCTGCCGGAGTCAACGTATTAGAAACCATGCGTGTTTCAGCGAGTGTTGTTAACAATGTCGTTATGCGAAATGCTTTTGATATTGCGACAACACGCGTGCGTGAAGGTGCAGGAATTAGCGTTTCTTTAAAAGAAACTCATTTTTTAAGTCCTATGGCAGTTCATTTAATTGCTAGTGGTGAAAAAAGTGGACAATTAGCAGAAATGATGGAACGAGCAGCCTCTCACTTAGATAATGAAGTTAAACGATTAATTGATACAGCCCTTACTCTTTTAGAACCAATGGTTATAATGCTTATGGGAGCTGTTGTGCTTTTTATTGTATTGGCAACCTTGTTACCTATTTTTTCAATGGAGCAGTTGGTCACTTAAAGAATATTAGTATTAGTTAGTATTTATCATATTTAGTAATTTACTCGCAGGAGAAAGTATGAGGTTACAAAAGGGTTTCTCGTTAATTGAAATCATGGTAGTGGTTGTGATACTAGGTATTTTAGCTTCAATAGTTGTGCCTAAAATTATTAGCCGCCCGGATGAAGCACGGGCTGTTAAAGCGAAGCAAGATGTTTTAGCTATCCAAAATGCACTTGATCTTTATAAATTAGATAATGGCTTTTATCCAACAACTGATCAAGGTTTAACGGCATTAGTAGAAAAACCCACCAGCAATCCAGTGCCACGCGATTGGAAACAATATTTAAAATCAGTACCTAAAGATCCATGGGGACGTGAGTATTTATACTTAAATCCTGGTGAGCATGGGGAAGTGGATGTATTTACTTTAGGAGCTGATGGCCAACCTGGTGGTACTGGTAAAGATGCAGAAATTGGTAACTGGGACACAAAATGAGCGCGGTTTTACCCTCATTGAAATATTAGTAGTCATTTTAATTATTGGCATTATTGCAAGTGTTGCTTTATTTGCTTTTGGTGATTTTGGTACAAGTAGAAGAATTAAACTTACTGCCGAGCAGTTTAGTGCTTATCTGAAGCTTGTACAACAACGCGCTATATTGGAAATGGTGACACTTGGGGTAACTGTCAATAATGAAGGTTATGAAACGTATCGCTATAGTAATAATAGTTGGCAACCTATGCCCAAAAATAGCCTTATTTTCCACCGCTTCTTTCCAAAAGATACGGTTATCACCCTACAAAACCAACTAAAGAATAATACAGGCCCTACTATTATAGTTACCCCTTCTGGCAGTATGACTGAATTTAAGCTTATATTTGGCACCCCTTCCCAACCAAGTATAATAACCCTAACAGGTAAACATAATGGCGTTTTAACCTTAGATAATCAAAAAGATAAATGAGAAACAAATACTTTAGCCCCCATTATCAGGGTGGTTTTACCTTAATGGAAGTACTTCTAGCTTTAGCTATTATTGCTATTGCATTAACTGCTTTATTAAAAGTAACTGCTCAAAATGTTTCTAATACTGCTCGTATTAAAGATAAAACAATTAGTCACTGGGTTGCCCTACAAGGGGTAGCAATGTTACAACTTAAACTTTTAAATCCGGCCTTAAACGAAGAAATTACACAAGTAACTACCATGCTTGGCCAACGTTGGTATTGGCGAGTAAAGATCACAAAGACACCCATGAAAGCTGTTCAAGAAATTAATATTAGAGTAAGCAAAAATCAAGCAGGGCCTTTTAGTGAGGCTTTAACTGCCTATCGGTATTTCTATGAACAAGAATAAATCTCTTCTTAAGCTTATAGGAAAGCTGTCAAAAATTTTTAGAGTTAAGAACTGTACTATATACACTGATGCATACACTCGTGCGTATGAACAATTAACTGTGACGCTAGAATTGCAAAAGAAATCTAATAGTGGCTTTACCTTATTAGAAATACTAATTGCCATTGCTGTATTTGCCATATTAGCCACATTAACTTCCTCTGCCTTATATTATGCCTTTAATACCCGTGCCCGTGTCACAGAGCAAGCTGATCGTTTTACGAGTTTACAGTTAGCTATTAGCTTGCTAGAAAGAGATAGCCTACAGGTGGTAAATAGACCGGTGCGTGGCAACGAAATGCACTTATTTCCAGCATTTATTGGACAAGCAAGCTATTTGGAATTCACACGTGGAGGGCTTGCTAATCCCAATAGTATTGAAAAAAGAAGTACTTTATTACGTGTAGGTTTACTTTGTAAGGATAACCAATTAATAAGAAGAACTTGGCCAAGTTTAGATCCAGCAAATAAAGATCAACACGAAGATAGAGTTTTGTTAGATAATTTGACTAAATGTCATTTTGCTTATTTAAATAAAAGTCTCCAAGTATTACCTAGCTGGAATGTAGGCACTGGTGAGCTTGAGCAAGTAGAGCCATTACCTAAAGCTATTCAACTGACTCTAACGATTAACCAGCGAGATAAATTAAGTTTACTATTACCTATTCCTAAGGCGAACTATGCAAGTTAAGGGCATACATACTCTTTCTTTTAATTTTTTTAAAAAAGGTAGCGCCTTAATTTCAGCTTTATTCATTATGACTTTAGTTGCAATTGCTGCAACTGCAATGAGTACTCGCTTACAGCTTGATATCTATCGAACACAATTAACTATTGCCAGTGATAGGCTATATCTTGCTTCGCAAGTTGTTGCTTTTTGGGCTATGGGCGAACTTGTAAATGTGAAAAATCAATTTACAGTCGCCGATAATCATGGGAAAGTGAGAGATTTTCCTAAGCAATATTATTCTATCTACCCAAATGTTACTATCAATGGCGCTTTGTATGACTTACAAGCTCTCTTTAACTTAAATAATTTAAGTGACCGAAACTACTACCCCCTGTTTTTAAAATTTTTAAGCAATACTTTAGCTAAAACTCCGCCACAAGAGCAGGAACGCTTAGCAGTAGCAATATTTCAATGGATAACACCTTATACACCAGGGCGGGGCAATGATGAATTTATTACTTACTATTTAAAACAAAAGCCTCCTTACTATCCTAGTAAACAATTATTTCAAAGTGTGTCAGAGTTACGCTTAGTTCGTGGCGTGACAGCGGAAATTTACCAGCAACTTAGTCATTTTATTACGGCGTTGCCTACCGTCACCCCTATCAATATTAATACGGCGCCCCGAAAAATCTTAATGTCGCTTGGGAATAAATTTAGTGATCAGCAAGTAGCTGAAATTATTGACGCTCGCGGAAAAACGGGTATTTTAAATGAAAAGAAACTCAATGAATTATTAAAACAATTAAATCTTCGTAGAGAACTTGTAACAATTGAGAGTGAGTACTTTTTAAGCATTGCCAATGTCAAAACAAACGATTTGAATTTAATTAATTTTACTATTTTAAGGCGAAGTAAAGACAGAGAAGGAAAATTATCGGTAAGCATTGTTGCTGAAAGTCTGAATACTTTATAAATTACTAAAACTAGAAGGTTATCAAAGTTTATATTATACCTAAACCAAAAAGCATCAATTTAACTTATTTATGAAGAAAGGCTTCTAATTGTCTCTACTTCTAACTAATAGGATTAATAGTTCTGTGATATTAATTACTTAGATTTAATTTTGATTAAAAAATATTGTCTTATCTTTCTTTTCTTCCATCAAACTGTATTCAATAAAAAATAAACAATTTAATAAATACTTAACAATAATGTGTTATTATTGTCCAACGTTTTAGGCTAAAAAAATAAGTTAAGGCTAAAAGATAGCTGATTGATTAATTAGATTACCTTAATAATATTCTGTTTAGTTTCTCATTTCAAAAGTAACATATGGTGCTATATGAAGGTAAAATATGTAAAGATTGATAACAATTATAAACCTGGGTATACAGATATATTAATGTTTAATTTTAAAACCCGTTTAGCGCAATCAGATGAAGAAAAAATTGTTATTCGATCTAGTTCTCCTAAGGATGCTTTATCAGAGTTTAAAACCAGATATCCCAAGGAGCAAATCTGGCAACTTGGTGTTGATGGTATAATGGCAACCAAAGAAGGTGGATGGCGATGCTATGAAAATAGAGAGCCAGGCTCATTAAAAGCATTTTTCAATGGGCTTAAGCATATAGAGGAAAAATTTGATGATCGGAAAATATCGAAAAAATTATTTTTTGATTTACATAAGATAGTCACTGAAGACGTGAAAAAGCTAGATAATTTCCCACATGGTGCATTTAGAGTCAGGTTTATAGACGAAGAAGGAAAAGAAATTCCAGCGCGTTTTTCAGTAAATTCTGCTGGAAGAGGTACAAAAGAAGGCTTTGCTGATTTGTTAGATAAAATAGAAAAAGGTGATTTAGGTAGCGCAAAGGTTTCGGTTCTTACACCAATTGGAAAGGTTGAATTTAGCCTTAAAACTGCAGAGACAATCAAAGAAGACTTAGCAAGAAAGGACTATCCAACAGATACTCAAAGTATAGCAGCCTACTCAATTAATGAGAGAGAAACTGAAGTCTATTGGGCACCCCTGGTAGATGAAATTGAAGGCCTAATAGATAAAGTCATTGAGAATTACAATACACACATTGAAAAAAATCTAACAGATGATGAAAAACTATTATTAATTGGACAAACAATAGAAGCCTTAGAGCGAATTCACCCCTTTGGTGATGCTAATGGAAAAACATTTGTAAACTTATTATTAAATAGGTTATTAATGCAAAATGGTTTTCCTCCAGCTACTTTTTATGAACCAAACCTTTTTGATACATTTGGAAATCATGTTGCCGTCTTAAAAAGAGCCATACAGAATACAATAGATATTTATAACCACAGGCCTGTTTATGGTTTTAATATCCTTAGAGATCTTGCTGAAAAAGGAGCTGATTTAGAATGGTTTGAGCAATTTCCTACCTTAAAAGAATTTACAGCAGCTATGCCAAAAAATATTCTTCTTGAAATTCTTGAAGCTATACAAGATATTCCTAAAAAAACCCTATTAGATTTACTTAATAATCCAGAACAATCCTTAGATCCTCAAGACAAGCTTTTTTTAATAGATCAAGCTTATAAAGTTTTACGTAAAACATTAACCCCAAAGACAATTGTAACACTTAAGGCTGCCTATATAGATATTATAAAGTCAGTTCCCTATATTGGTAAAATGGATTGGCCTACAGACTTTAAACTTAAAGCGCTAAATCATGGAATTGAAAGTCAAGCAAATAATAGCCCCTTATTTGCTGAAGATACTAAAGAGATAAATGATTTAAGAAAACTTACAACTTTAGGCGTCGAGCGAGATTTAAGTTATTTAAGAAACAAAGATAGATTACAAAAAATAATAAATTTAATTGAGCACGAGTTTACATCCAATGTCTCTACAAATGCTAAGGAAATATATAATCATTTAAGACAGCGATTATCTATTTATAATCACCCTCAAGCTGATGTACCTAATGAAGAGTATCAAAAGATAGTAAATTATATTTATAATTTACTCTTAAATGAAGAGTATCAAGAGGTAGGAATTTTTATTCATAATTTACTATTAACTGGATTAGACAAGCAATCTCGAGCCATCATTAATCAAAGTAATAAAGAAGAGTTTCCTATGAGCTTTTACAGAGAAATTCTTGAAATGATTCC
This sequence comes from Legionella pelazae, assembly GCF_052527395.1. Classification (NCBI taxonomy): domain Bacteria; kingdom Pseudomonadati; phylum Pseudomonadota; class Gammaproteobacteria; order Legionellales; family Legionellaceae; genus Legionella; species Legionella pelazae. The sequence continues at coordinate 85,401 of NZ_JBNVZS010000010.1, read as the reverse complement.
TATAGATTCTTATGACATGGAATATCAAACCATTCTTACCGAGCTAAGTTGAGACATTACTCTATAGTTGAAAACTGTCAGATTAAATCTAAGTACTATAATTTAGAATTGATAAGTATTGCTCTTTGTAAGCTGGTAGGTTTAATCTTCTTCTTGCCCTTCAGCAACAGGCCCTTTCTTTTTTAATTCTTGAAAAATTTGATCACCTCGTTGCTTTTCCTGTGGCGTTAGTTTTGTTTCAAGGCGAGCAAGATCATCTACCGCGCGCTCATTTTTATTGTCTACAGCTAGCTTAAACCAAGCGTAAGCTTGGGCATTATCTTTACTAACGCCTAAGCCTGCCAGATATAAATAACCTAGTTTTCCCTGAGCTACAGGATCACCTTGTGCTGCTGATTTTCCAAACCAATAAGCGGCTTGTTGGTAATCTTTTACAACACCTAATCCACTTAAATACAATTGACCTAATTCTGCTTGAGCCTCTGCATGCCCTCGCTCTGCAGCAGCCAGAAACCAATAAGCAGCCTTTTTCGGATCGGCTTGTGTGCCTAAACCATGTAAATATTGATAAGCAAGGTAAGCTTGTGCATTACGGTGACCTTGATTTGCTGCTTGCGAAAACCAATAAGTAGCTGCTTTTTGATCAGGTGCAACGCCAAATTTGCCGGTATATAGTAATCCAAGGCTATATTGCCCTTTTGGATCATTTTGCTCTGCAGCTTTATTGTACCAATATAAGGCTTTTTCTATATCTTTTTCTGTGCCCACGCCCGTCATATATTGATATCCAATATTCACTTGCGCTTTAGAATATCCCTTTTCAGCTGCCTTTTTAAACCAAACAAATGCTTGCTGATCACTTGCTGGTACCCCATCTCCCGTAGCATACATGAGTCCTACATTACGTTGTGCAATAGCATTACCCTGCTCTGCAGCCTTCATATACCATTTAAAGGCTTCTTTAAAGTCTTGTTTTATGCCTTTGCCATTATCATACATATAACCTAAACTAAGTTGGGCTAAGGCATTGTTTTTTTCAGCTGCTTTTCGATACCACTCAACTGCTTTAGCATCATCTTGATTAACGCCATGGCCATACTGGTACATTCTGCCTAGAAGGTACATAGCATCGTCATTGCCTTGTTTAGCTGCCTCCATTAAATGAGGATAAGCTGTATTGTAATCTTCATTTTCGTACGCAGTAAAACCGATAATCTCGTCTGCGAATGCTACGCTAGTAAACAAATACGCAGCGATAATCAATGAACGCATGCACGCTCCTTAGGAAACGTCCCCTATCTTAAAGCGTAGGATATTCACAGTACAAATCAAATTATGAACAACTTGGTCTATAATTATTTGATTTTAATAGTATGAATTTTAAGTTTTTTTATTTTGCTTACCAAAGCTTATTAATAAGGAAAATTATGTAAATAAAACTTGCTTGTAAATGAGCTATATTATGACTTTGATAGGGATGCCGCTATTGCAACTAATTAAAAGAGCAACTTTTAATAAAATCAGAAACATATTAGCAGTAAACTTGGAAATAAAAGCCCTACAAGCGAGGGCTTTTAAGATAGATTAATTAACGTTTACAACGGCCACATTCCCACCTGCAACGACGGCAGTAATTTTTACATTATTTGCTAAATCAACAAAGGTCTGACCAGCAGCTAACGTTCTAATAAAATAGGTATGAGCGTCACCTGCTCGAGTCCGATGGATACTAATTTTATCAAGATAAGGGGTAGCGCCTGGGCCAAAAGGTCCAATATTTTTACGATAAGAAATGTAATAGGTATCAGTCGTATTTTTCTTAACTTTTAGCGCTAATAAGCCTGTGCCTGTTACACCAGCCTCCAGCGGATAGAGTGTATAGCTACCTGCTGTAACGTTAGCTATACGATTAGGAAAACTAGCAAACCATTGCATTTTATCCCGATGTGGCGCATTGACTTCTTTATAATACTGAAAATCACCTACACCCATAATACAAGCGGCGTCACCATACTCAGAATCATTAACACCATCATTATTCGTATCAGTAGCAGCATGATGCATGCCTAAGTTATGGCCTAGCTCATGTGTGTAGACAAGCTGAGAGTAAACTTGCGAAGGACTATAAGCTCTTATCCAAGTACTACAAGTCGTGCCGCAACCTAAATGACCTAATCCTCCCCAGTTACAACTAACATTTTGCGGAAGAACAAACATATGATGCCTATATAAAGAAAGATTTATTCCAGCTCTTGCGGCTGCATTTCTGGCATCAGTTGCCCACTGACGATAATTACAATCATTAGCCGCATAATTTAAATTAATTACATAGATATCTGGCCGGCCGTCACCATTAGTATCCCGGACAAAGTTAAGTTGATTAAAAGAGCTACGCTGGAAATTTCTCCGCATTGATCGAGTACTGGTATATAAAATGGAATCAACAGTACTCATTGACACAGTTGCTGTCGCCTTCATATTAGTAAAATTTACTAATAACGCTAACACTTTTCGTGTATCATAAATAGCCGGGATTTCAGGTTCTTCTTCTAAACTAGTCCTCTTTCGCAAAACTATCGACTCTACTTTAATAGTTTTCTCTTTTAACCCTTGAATCTCTTGACCTTCAATAATTACTGTTTCACCAGACAAAAGGTTACTTTTATCAACTGAGGATGGTAAATCTAGAATATAAACTTCATCGCCTTCTCGTAACTGATAAATAGTTTTTGATTTGTTATGGGTAAAATCATCAAAAATAAGTACTTCTAACTCTCCTTGATAGGTGTGTGCAAAAACCATTGATGAGCAGCTAAGAAAAAAGCAAATAATAAAATATTTTAATAGGCGCACCATGACCTCCTTGTATAATTAATTATCTATCATTTATATGAGCTTAGCCTTAACAATGTTTCTTTATGTCATAAACGAACAATACCTCGTAAAGTATGAAACATTGATGCAGGTTTTAGATCAAAAATAAGCAAGAAAAGCTTTGAGATCTAATCTTTTAGGCTAAGTAAGTAGTTATCAATACTGACAGTGTATTTAAAATAACCTAGCAATTATTCAACAATATAGCAACTTAGTTAAGAAGTTATTTAGTGTCAAATAAACTTGGATTATTTATCAATTGATACATTAGCAATGCAGCACGCTCAGTTTGAATTAATAAAGATTGGGTATTAAGGGTTTCCTTTTCTGAATGTGCCCCGCTTCCAACAGGACCTAAACCAGCCAAAGCATACGGTACGATAGCGGTAACATGAGATATATCACCGGCGCCTCGCATGCCAGGATCAAGCGCCGTGACTTTACCGTAACCTAATTGCAGACTTATATCATTGTATACTTTCAATAATTTTAAATTAGTTTTTTTAGGTGGCATTGCAGGTATACCCTCTTTAAAGATTATTTCGGCATTTGTACCAGGTAAGGATTGTTTTAAAATAGAAAATATAGCTTTCTTGGCATTCTTTTTTTGCTGTTCTGTTAAAAAGCGGATATCTCCTTTTGCCATAGCTATTCTAGCGATAACATTTGATTTACCAAAAACTAGATTTTGGGAATTATTATTCGTCTCAATCGCAGTTCCTCCTAGGATTAACCCAGGATTAAACGTTAAATATTGTTCTTTTGCTAAACGTGTATGCAGTGTATTTAAAATACGCGCTAGCTCGAAAATCGCACCATCACCTATGGTTGGCTTAAAAATTTGCGAAGAATGTGCCTCATTGCCAAAAGCCTTAATGACCCAGTTTGCAATACCTCGACGAGCTACAGTAGCTGTATCAAGCGATATTGCCCATTCAAAATCTAAAGCAACATCACTCTTAGTTGCTGCGTCAATTAACGCTTTTCTAGAAACACTTGTCGGTTTTCCAGAATCCTCTTCATCCCCTGTAAACACAGCAGTTATAGTTGCATCATGTAAAGCGCCAACTTTAGCTAATGCCTTTAAAGCGTAGATGATGACAACATCACCACCTTTAGCATCAATAACACCCGGCCCTGTTGCAATACTCCCTGTTAAGTTAAAACGCTGAAAAGGACTGTTAGCAGGAAAAACAGTATCTAAATGACCTATCAATAAAACTCGTTTACCTTTTTTGCCTTGATGAAAAGCGACTAACGTGTCAGCTCGATTCATTTTAGGCGGCAAGGGCATCCACTTGGTAGTAAAGCCAAGTTGTTTTAATTCAGCTTCTAATCGCTCGCCTACCTTTTTAACACCTTTTATATTTGTAGTGCCGCTATTAATATTGACTATATTTTCTAATAATTGTAGTTGCTTCTTAGCGTTGGTTCTTAAAAAGTGAATCATTTCATTTTCTACTTGCGTAGAGGCGTTTGCATTAAATGTTTGAATTACAAATAACAAGAAAAATAGACGAATAACTCTTTTCATAATCATTTTGAAAATATTAACTGAATATAGTAGGCAAAGACTTTTTAATGAAGCCAGATATTCTTGAAAGGAATCACAAAAATAATGAACAATTTTTATTTAATTAACAGCATAGCTACTACAAACTATGCTGCTAATTTAAACCTTTAGACTGCTTCAAAAATAGCGGCAGCCCCCATACCTGTACCAATGCACATGGTGACCATACCATAGCGGCCTTTAGTTCGACGTAAACCATGTAATAAAGTAGCAGTACGAATTGTTCCTGTAGCGCCAAGGGGATGACCTAGAGCTATAGCCCCTCCTAGAGGATTTACTTTTTCACGAGGCAAATTAAGTGACTTAATAACAGCCAATGCTTGAGCAGCAAAAGCTTCATTTAATTCTATCCAATCTAGTTGCTCAAGAGTAATACCAGCTTGCTGTAGAGCTAATGGAACTGCATTTACAGGACCTATTCCCATGACTTCTGGTGCAACACCTGCAACTGCATAACTCAGTAAGCGTCCTATTGGCTGTAAATCAAATTGCTTTAAGGCCTCTTCGCTTGCTAAAAGAGCAATTGCAGCACCGTCACTGGTTTGCGAGCTATTACCAGCCGTTATACTACCTTTAGCTGAAAAAACAGGACGCAAACGAGCAATAGCTTCATAAGAAGTATCCGCTCGAGGCCCTTCATCTTTTTCTATTAGTCGCTTATGCGTAATGACTTCATCCGTTGATAAATTAGGATGGCGCTCAGTTATTTCGATAGGCACTATTTCTTGATTAAAATCCCCACGTTGCTGAGCAGCAATTGCTCTCTTATGGCTTTCGGCGGCAAACTCATCTTGTTCTTCGCGCGAAATTTCCCATTGTCTTGCAACATTTTCTGCCGTAATTCCCATCCCATAAGCAATTGCCACATGCTCATCTTGAAAAATAGCGGGATTAGCAGTGTACTTATTGCCGCCTAAGGGAACCAAAGACATGCTTTCAACGCCACCCGCTAATGCTAAAGGCATAGCGCCTTGACTAATAGCAGTGGCTGCAGTAGCAATGCTTTGTACACCTGATGAGCAAAAACGGTTAATTGTCATTGCAGGAACTGAATTTGGCATACCAGCAAGTAAAGAAGCAATACGTGCGACATTCATACCTTGCTCTGCTTCAGGCATAGCGCAACCAATCACTACATCACCTACTGCTGCCCAATCGACAGCAGAATTACGTGACATCAGTGTTCTAATTGTGTGGGCTAATAAGTCATCAGGTAATGTATGTTTAAACACACCACGTGGCGCCTTACCAACAGGAGTACGTAATACATCAACTATATAAATATTGGTCATTGATTGCTCCTTGATTAATTACGTAGTGATTTGCCAGTTTCAAGCAGATGAGCAATACGCGCCTGAGTCAATGGTGTTTCTAGAAGCTCTATAAAAGCGCTTCTTTCTAAATTAAGTAACCATTGCTCATCCACTAATTCTCCTTGATAAACATCACCACCACACATTACCTTTGCAAGTAAATTAGCTAGATAATAATCATGTCGAGAAATAAAACCTCCTTCTAACCAATTTACTAAGCCTGCTTGTAATTTAGCATGCCCTTCACGGCCTGCTACTTTAAATTGCTTTTTAAGCGGCGCTTGATAATTTCTTGCTGTAAGTGCTTTTATCTCCGCTAAGGCTGCATAAAGGACTTCTTCACTGTGCATAACCCAAGCATCCTCTGGCCGTAAAAAGCCCCGCTGCAAGGCATCAGGTGCACTGCTTGCAACCGTTGCTGTTGCTGTTTGCTCAAAGAAGGATTGAATAAAGGTCATTAAATCGGCTTTACCTGCAGCCAAAGCCGCACGAAGTGCCATTTCCTTACAGCCACCACCGGCAGGAATAAGTCCAACACCAACTTCTACAAGTCCAGGATAAGACTCAAACGCTGCAATAATTCTATGGCAATGCATCATAAGCTCACAACCGCCGCCTAAAGCACGACCACGTAATGCAGCTATGGTTGGCACTGAGCAATATTTTAAGCGCATAACAGCCAATTGGAAATGTTTTATCATCTCCTCTACAGCAGCTATTTTTCCAGCTTGTACTAACGACGCAACACCACGTAAATCAGCCCCTGAACTAAAATTTTCTGGGCTGTCTTGATAAATAATTAAGCCCTGACATTGACGCTCAGCAATATCGATAGCTTGATGTAAACCGTCAAGCACCGCTTGACCAATAGTATTTGCTTTACTCTTAAAAGAAAGTAAGCCGACATCGTCTTTAAAGTGAAATAGTTTAACGCCATCATTTTCAAACAAGCTATCTAACTTAACATTTTTTCCACTAATGAGTTGATTAGAAAAATATTGTTTTTTGTAAACAGGCAATGAACTTCTAGGGATAAAATGATTCTCTTTGGGAGAAAAAGCTCCTTCTTCTGTATAAAAATAAGGACGCTCTTCTAGCCATTCGGGTAAGTTAGCATGGCTTAATGTTTGGTTATGAGCTCTATCAACTTCTATTAATTGTTGCATACGCTCAATACCCACAGACTGCCAAGTTTCAAAAGGACCATTACGCCACCCAAAGCCCCAGCGCATGGCTAGATCCACATCTCGGACACTGTTTGCTATATGTTCTAAATGAAACGCACAATAATGAAAAAGATCCCGATAACAAGCAGCAAGGAATTTTGCTTGTTTATCATCTGAAGCAAGTAAAGCGTCCATGCGTTTGTTAGGCTCGTTAATAGCCATAATTGATTTTATTTCTGAACTAACTTGGCCACTGGCTACTCGGTAAGAATCACTTAAATAGTCATAAACTTCAATAGTTTTGCCCGTTTTGCGATAAATTCCTTGTCCTGTCTTTTGTCCTAAATGGCCTTGTTCAATTAACTTATTTAACCAGTCAGGTAATTTAAATAAATCATGCCAAGGATCATCTGTTAAATGTTCATACATTGTATGAACAACATGCTGCATGGTATCTAATCCAACAACGTCCATGGTTCTAAATGTAGCTGATTTAGGGCGACCAATTAAAGTGCCAGTTAAAGCATCTACTTCATCTAGACCAAGTTGCATGATTTGAGCATGTTCCAAAGTTGCTAACAAGGAAAATACGCCAATTCTATTGGCAATAAAATTAGGCGTATCTTTAGCAATAACAACACCTTTACCAAGATGACTCGTTAACCAAGACTCTAGATTTTCTAGTAGTTTAGTTGAAGTATTTTTTGCTGGAATAAGTTCTGCAAGATGCATATAACGTGGCGGATTAAAGAAATGGACCCCACAAAATCGATTATGTAATGACTCAGGTAATACGCTACAAAGTTTATTGATACTTAAACCCGAGGTATTACTTACTAAAATAGCATGGTCATTAATAAATGGAGCAATACGCTTATAAAGATCTTCTTTCCAATCCATACGCTCAGCAATTGCTTCAATGATCAAATCACAAGCTGTAAGCTCGCTTAAGTTTTCTGTATAATTTTTCGGCTGGATTAAAGAGGCGGTAGCTGGTGTAGCAACGGGGGTTGGTTTTAATTTATTTAAATTTGCAATTGCTTTTTCAACCAGAGCATTACTATTACCTTCTTTACTAGCTAAATCGAATAATAATGTTTCAATACCTGCATTGATACAATGGGCAGCAATCTGAGAGCCCATCACACCTGCTCCAAGAACCGCAACTTTTTTAATTAAAAAAGGCTCCTGCATGATTCATCCTTAGTTAAAGTAAATTTGATAAAGATTATTTTTATCAAATTTTTATATTTCATTGCTCTCTTTCTATAACGTTAGAGGTTATAGAAATACTATTTACTGCATGACATAAAAATTGAGTTAGTCATTTTTGATTTCATTATTCCCTCATTGTCAGTTTGTCATCCTTGCATTTTACTTTCATTACCTTTGCGTTTTTACTTTTGTCATTCACACATTTTATTTTTGTCATTCCCGCGCAGGCGGGAACCTATCGTTCAAACTAATATGGTACTAAACTGAAAATGGATCCCCGCCTACGCGGGGATGACAGCAAAGGTAGTCTGGGTACAAGCCTATAAGACCGAAACCCGGGTTCCACTTCGTTTCACCCAGGCTACTACTATCTGTAATTCCTTTTTCTTATTTATGCAACAATGCTATACGAGATGACAAAATAATCGAGGTTAATGCAAACCAAAAATAAAACGGCTAAACATAAAGCAACGATATTGCCTCTCTTATGTTAAATAAACAATTAACCTAAATTAAAGCGAATACCTTGAGCTAATGGCAAATCGTCTCCCCAATTAATTGTATTCGTTTGTCTGCGCATATAGGCCTTCCAGGAATCGGAACCTGATTCACGGCCGCCACCTGTTTCCTTCTCGCCACCAAATGCGCCACCTATTTCAGCGCCTGAAGTACCAATATTGATATTAGCTATTCCACAATCACTGCCAAAGGCACTTAGAAAACGTTCCGCATTTTTAAGATTCTGGGTAAATAGCGCAGATGATAAACCTTGAGGAACACCATTTTGGAGAGTAATTGCTTCTTCTATATTATTATAGGGCATTACATACAAAATTGGCGCAAACGTTTCTTGCTGCACAATATCCCAATGGTTTTCAACATCCGTTACCAAGGTTGGTTGAACGAAATAACCTTTGTTAGCCAAAGGTTCACCACCAAAGGCTATTTTTCCGCCAGCAGTTTTAATACGCTCAATAGCTTGGGTAAATTGCTCGACAGCTTGTTTATCAATAAGAGGGCCCATTAAGTTTTTACCGTCAAGAGGATCGCCAATAGTCACTTGCTCATAAGCATGCTGCAATTGTTTTACTACATCACTATACATAGATTGATGAACAAATAAACGTCTTGTTGAAGTACAACGTTGTCCCGCCGTACCAACAGCGCCGAAAACAATTGCTGGTATGGCTAACTTAAGATCAGCTGATTCATCTAAAATGATAGCATTATTGCCGCCGAGCTCTAGAATAGTTTTTCCTAAACGGCTTGCTACTTTAGTTGCAACTTGCCTGCCTACAGCTGTAGAACCGGTAAAAGAAATTAATGGCATACGAGCATCATCAACCATTGTTTCTACCACATCATGCGAGTGTGGAATCAATAGACCAAAAATTTCAGGACAATTATTTCTTTTTAATACTTCACTACAAATTTTATGCGCTGCAATTGCACAAAGCGGTGTTTTCGCGGAGGGTTTCCAAATGGTGACATTACCGCAAATAGCAGCAAGAAAGGCATTCCAAGACCATACGGCAACTGGAAAATTAAATGCTGAAATCACACCAATAATGCCATAAGGATGCCATTGTTCATACATACGATGATTAGGTCTTTCGGAATGCATAGTGTTTCCATAAAGCATTCTTGATTGGCCAACGGCAAAGTCAGCGATATCAATCATTTCTTGTACTTCACCATCACCTTCTTGCTTGGATTTCCCCATTTCTAAAGAAACAAGACTACCAAGCCAATCTTTATGTTCACGTAAAGCTTGACCAACTTGACGGATAATTTCACCCCGCTTAGGTGCAGGATAGCGCTGCCACTCGAGCGCTGCTTTCGCTGCTCTATCCATTAAGATGTTATAGTCTTCTTCTGAACAACCTGCTACTTCCCCTAATTTTTCTTCTGTAGCGGGATTTATTGAGTCGAACTTATTTGAGTTAATCTCACTTTGCCAGCCTAAACCACTAAAAGCACCAGGGTTTAAATCTTCAATTTTTAAATGCTTAAGAAAATCCATACTTCACTCCTAGGCGTAATATTGACCGAAACGGTTTGCTAAAACATCAGCTAAACGGAATTTTTCCTGCAATACTAAACCATGATATTCGTTTGCCTGCCCTAAAACCAAGTCAACAACTGCACATACCCCCGATGCAGTACTTACTTGAATAGCAGACCACTCAAGACCATGAATTACTTCAGGGTAAATTTTCTTAACATAACTCTTTTCAGTAAGCTCACCTTGTTTGATACCTTCAACTGTGACGTAAACAATGACAATATCTTGGTAGGTTTTTGGAATAGCTCGCTCAAGGATACGTTTGAGTGTTTCACGGTCTTCATTTAATTTTAGATCATTCATCAAAAGACGCATTTTTTCACAATGCCCTGGGTAGCGCATGGTTTTGTAATTTAACGTTTTGACCTTCCCCTTATATAATTCAGCCAAGCTACCTAGTCCCCCGGAGGTATTAAAAGCTTCATACTCACAACCATCAATTTGAATAGACTCTAAGCCTTCTAGAGGCTTCATCACAATAGATTGGCTTTGCTCAATACCGTAACAAGGATTACCATATTCATTAATAACGCCATCAGTTGACCAAGTTAAAGAATAGTGAAGCGCATTATTAGCGCGCTGAGGTAATGCACCTACCCGAAGTTTGGCGTGAAAACATTGTTCAAATTCTTGCATTAAGCTATTAGCAGCAATACTAATAAATCCGGGTGCTAAACCACATTGAGGTACTAAAGCCGTAGCTGCTCCCTCTGCTATCTTTTTTACAGCCTCAGTTACGGCCGTATCTTCTGTTAAATCAAAATAGTGAGCTCTAGATGATTTTGCTGCCTCAGCTACATAAGTATTAAGAAAGTAAGGAAGGCTTGAAATAACAGCAATAATATTATTTTTTTGTAAATAAGATTTAATTGAGCCTTCATTAGTGACATCAAGAGCAACAGTTTTGATATTAGGTAAGGCTTGAAGCAATCGACTAACATCGGTTCCTGAAAACTCCAAATCAGCTAAATGCACCTCATAATCACCACTACCGGCTAGCAAACACGCGATTAAACTTCCAATCTTGCCTGCTCCTGTAATCATAACGTTATACATACTTTCCTTCTCCATGGTAAAACGACGAGTCATCCTACACTAAAAAATTACTTTCTTGAACCATTGTTAAGGATTATAAAGGTAGGCTTTATACATTTCGCCACTGAAAATAATGAAAATTGCAAGTGAAGAGCAGAAGGTCGCCATTAATAAAAACTTTTTGGTAAGCAATTTAAAGAGCTTATCGCCTTTACTTTTTTGAAAACTCTCTTCTTTCATCTGTTTCTTCTTTATCCCCTATGTCTTCGTCACCTTCTTCTTCTTTTCCTCTAGACATAGATGGAGGATCACCTTCTTCTTCTTTTCCTCTGGGCATAGGTGGAGGATCACCTTTAAACATACCATATGTAGTTAGATCTTCAGTTGTTTTGAGCTTCGAGCCTTGACTAGAAATTTCTGGCAGCATACTTGTAAGCGGAAAATAACCTTCTTGTTGAATAGAATAGGTATAAATTAATTCACTTATCTCGTTAGCAGTGATTTCCTCCATGAGATGAGCCATTTCCGCCTGAGATCGTAAAACTTTACCGCTATACTTTATTCCTTTAAAATCAACTAACTTTTCGCCATCTTTTTTACTTAGAGGTTGAGGTTTTTCGTCAAATTGAGGACCAATCCTTAATTCTTTAATATAACGCCCTGTAGATATTTCCCAACTAATTTCTACACGTAATTTAGGATAGGTATCCCATACTCCTCCTCCTAAGCAACAAGACAAAGCTAAAGCTTCATCATTTCCCATACGTTTAATGAATAGCGGTGCTTTTTCTTTTAGATATTCTTTTATAATATCCTGCAGCTTTCCTGATATACTGACCGTGTTTGGCTTGGCCATATTTATTGTATTAGCATAAACTGGATCTGCTCCACCTCTAGGATCTGGCTCAAAATATCCCATCCAAGGGAACCAAGTTCCATCACTTTTACTATTTACGCCTGATGATTTATAAAATGGGTAAACTACGCCGGATACTCCTTTTATCACTGTCAAATCACGTGCTGGAGTATTATAAACTTTTAATACATTCTTTCTATTACTACTTTGTCTTAACTTATGCATAAATAGCTCACAACCAATGCCTTTATTTATTTAATTATAGACATTATTTACGGCTGGTACTTTTCCTTTCTAGCTAGAGATATTAGCTATTTCAATCTTAGAGTACGGTTCACCAAAGCACTAAAGAGTTCTTTTGAATTTAAAACCTCTTTAGTGTGTTCGACAATTTTTAATATTATTATTTAGCGCAAAATATTACTGGATCATAGAATTCCATTAGGTTTGGCTTATATTTGGCGCTTTACTATTATCTAAATGCTTTTCTTTTAGCTTAAGTTTAAAGCGTTGAAAAAACTTATGAGATGACTTTTCTTGAAATAAAGGGGCAGAACTTACAATTTCTACTTCTTTGGGAGGCTCAGATTGTATAATTAAATTTTCTGTCGATTTTGCCCTATTAGAAAAATTTTTAATTATCTCCTGCGCTCTGGTATGTCCTAAATCTGCAGCAAACTTTCTTAGACTATAAGCAGCATCTTCAGCTTGACCTTCATTCATACTAGATAACTTATTTGATAATTCAAACAAGAGATCGGCAAAATTATTTGGATACCTTCCTGATTCTTCACATAAATGCAGAGTTTGGATACCTACTTGCACTAGTAATTCTTCTAATTCAGTATCTTCACTGTTAAACAAAAGATTAAAACACTTTGAAATTGTTATCTTTAATTTTTCTAAGGTAGAATGATTAAGAGAGGGTTTCGAAGTAATATGGGATGACTTATGCTTGGAGAGCTCCAATACTTCAATTAAAAGATTAATTGCCTCAATATTTCTATTTTCTAGAGCAGTTTGAAATACATCTTTACTGTTAGAACCTTTCGCTTGCATATTTATACCAGAAAGAGATACTAAGGTTTTTGTGATACTCAAAGTACACGTATTTTGTACTGTATCTGGCAATAAAGTGCTATATCTTTCTAATAATTCTTTATCAAGAGGTAAAAACTGAATAATCTTTTGAACTAGAGTTAAATATGGCTTTTGAAGGCTATCTATATCTTTATTCGAAATGGCTTTTTTTAGACACCATTTTATAATATCTATACTCTGAAATTCAAAAGTAAGATCAACTTGACCAGAGTCAATCCACTCTTCCATTTTTTTAAGATCGGAAGAATGCTCTCTATTACACTCACACCAAGTGGCAATTAAACTTTTACCAGTTTCATTGACAATATTTAAACTGACGTCCTTAATTTTTAATAGAGTCTCAATCATCTTATTATCCCTATTACTGGCTGCTGTAAATAAAGCTGAAATAATGTCTTGATAATAGATATTTTGACTTTCTGTTTTATTATTGGATGGCATAATTATCCTTAATTCAAATTAGTAAATATTAACCTGTTAGAATTGCTATAGCTAAAAATATTTTTTGAGAAAAGTTATCAACTTTGCAGATTTAATGAAGCACACACATCCAAGGGTTAGCGGAGATAAATTCTGACAGATTTTACAACAATGCCATAACAATAACCTGAATTGAATAAATAGGCGGCTAGACTTTTAGCCTCGGTCTAATTTGTAAAAATCTTGACCTTTAAAGGTTAGTATCATATCGTTCCTTTTTTCATAATAGTTTACTTACCCCTATGATAAGTGCGTTGGTAAATAAATTTGAGCTTTTTTCAGCGCGTACCTTAGCGCGTTTTCCTTATTTGCGATATTTCTTATTTGGCTTATTGTTGCCTTTCGGATTTGCACCCTTTCATCTGCCTGGATTAGCGATTTTAGGTCTAGCACTTTTCTACCATCAGTTAAACAATAAAAGAGATGACTCACCTTTTTTTAGTGGCTTATTTTTTGGATTAGGCTTCTTTGGATTCGGAACCTCCTGGATTTATATTAGTATTCATGACTATGGCCATCTAAATAGTATTACCTCTAGCTTAATTACGTTTTTATTTTTACTTTATCTTTCTTGCTTTCCTGCCATTGTCTCTGTGATTTTTTCTCGTCTAGTGATTACCTATTATACAATAGGTGCCAGTTTACTCTTCAGCGCACTATGGTTAGCGGGTGAGTATTTACGTTCTACTTTTCTAGGTGGTTTTCCATGGTTACTTATAGGTTTTGGTCAAATTGATGCCCCTACTCGGTTCTTCTTACCTATTATAGGTGTTTTTGGTATAAGTTTTTTATCTTGTTTTGCCGCAACCTTACTTAGTAATGCAATGCATAAAAAGGGTAGCCTTCACCGTTATAATTATCTGATTATATTTATTGCTTTATTAAGTTCCTCAGTTTTATTAAAAAATATTAGCTGGGCGACTATCGATGATAAACAACCTATCTCAATCGGCGTTATTCAGGCTAATTTATCTATGCGTGATAAATGGGATGAAGGATTGTTTTGGCAGCTTTTAGATCGTTATCAGCAAGCTGCCCAATCGTTGTTAGGAACTGACATTATTGTTATGCCAGAGTCAGCCATTCCAATACCAGCAAACTATGTTAGTGATTTTTTAGAAGACTTAGATGAAAAAGCCAAAGAAAAAGGAAGCGCTATTTTATTAGGCATACCCCAGCCAACTAGCATCGATGAACATGCATTTTTTAATACATTAATTAGCCTAGGAACGGCTAAAGGCACTTATCTTAAGCAGCATTTAGTTCCGTTTGGCGAGTATATTCCAAGTGTATTTCAGCTTATTAGTACTTGGTTAGGTATTGAAGATCCAAATATGAAACCAGGATTTTCTAATCAATCCTTAATACAGGTGCAAAACCACCCTATTGCTACCTTAATTTGTTATGAGATTGCTTATGGCAACTTGCTGCGTGAACAATTACCTGCTGCCAAATGGATAGTCTCTATTAGTGATGATGGCTGGTTTGGCCATTCACTTGCACTTTATCAACAGTTACAAATGGCACAAGTTCGATCACTTCAGACAGCTCGCTATCAAATATCAGCCAATAATGATGGTTTATCAGCTGTTATTAATTCGCAAGGAAAAATTGAAAATTTTCTACCAGCCTTTAGTGAAGGCGTATTAAAGGCAACTGTTTTCCCGGCGAGTGGAAAAACGCCATGGGTAATTTTAGGTGACGCGCCGGTTCTTGTTTTTAGCCTGTTAATTTTTCTTTTCTTTATTACTTATCAACTATTGTTTGTTAAACTCTCTAATCAAACTATTGCTGCAAAGCACAAGAGGCGCTATCCTTACCAGCCCAGTTGAATATAACGTATAAACTATGGATACCAGCTATAAACCGCAAGAAATTGAAGAACAGGCTCAGCAATATTGGCATAAAAAACAAAGTTTTAGTGTTACTGAAGACTTAAATAAGG
The DNA here is from genome assembly GCF_052527395.1 of Legionella pelazae. NCBI lineage: Bacteria > Pseudomonadati > Pseudomonadota > Gammaproteobacteria > Legionellales > Legionellaceae > Legionella > Legionella pelazae. Next base: position 69,778 of record NZ_JBNVZS010000010.1, on the reverse strand, counting down.
AAAAATTCTATTGCTTATCCATGTTTCCCTATCCGAGTGGCACACTGCATATGGGTCATGTTCGTAACTATACTTTAGGAGACGTTATTGCACGGTATCAACGTGCTTTAGGGAAAAATGTCCTACAACCGATTGGCTGGGACGCTTTTGGCCTCCCCGCTGAGAATGCAGCTATTAAACACGGTATTCATCCAGCTGAGTGGACAAAGAAAAATATTTCCTCCATGAAGGAACAGTTTTTAAAATTAGGTAATGCTTACGATTGGAAGCGAGAGCTAGCAACTTGTGATCCTGATTACTATCGGTGGGAACAGTGGTTTTTCATAAAATTATATGAAAAAGGTTTAGTTTATAAAAAGAATGCTGTAGTTAACTGGGATCCTGTTGATCAAACGGTCCTTGCTAATGAACAAGTAGTTGACGGTCGTGGTTGGCGCTCAGGTGCTTTAGTTGAACGCCGAGAAATTCCTCAATGGTTTATCAAAATTACTGCTTATGCTGATGAATTATTGCGAGATTTAGACACATTAACTGAGTGGCCAGCCCAAGTAAAACTCATGCAACGGAACTGGATTGGTCGTTCTGAAGGTTGCGAAATTCATTTTCATGTTAACAATTACGCTAAACGTTTAAAGATTTATACAACACGGCCGGATACACTTTTGGGCGCGACGTATTTAGCGATAGCACCTGATCATCCACTCGCTAAAGAAGCAGGTCGACAGTCGCCAGAAATTCAATCTTTTCTTGAAAGTTGCCAATGCGGACGCGTTGCAGAAGCCGATCTTGCTACTATGGAAAAGCGTGGTATCAATACAAACTTTACCGCAATTCATCCAATTACCAATGAAGAATTACCAATCTGGATAGCTAATTTTGTTTTAATGCAATATGGCTCTGGTGCTGTTATGGCCGTTCCTGCTCATGATCAACGTGATTTTGAATTTGCTGCTAAATATAATTTACCTCTTAAGCAAGTGATTAAGCCTTTAAATAATGAAAAACATGATTTTTCTAAATCGGCTTTTACCGCTCAAGGTAAACTTATTAATTCAGGCCAATTTAATGAATTAATGTCAGGTGACGCAATACAGGCCATTGCAAATTACTTAGAAGAGCATGACTTAGGTCGATTAACTGTTAATTATCGCCTGAGAGACTGGGGTATTTCGCGTCAACGCTATTGGGGAACACCTATTCCTATGATTCATTGCGAAGATTGCGGAATTGTACCTGTTCCAGAGGAAGATTTACCAGTAACGCTCCCAGATGATATTGAATTAACAGGAAGTGGGTCTCCTTTAGCAAACTCTATTGCGTTTACTCAAGTTCGCTGCCCCAGATGTGGTCAAGATGCAACGAGAGAGACTGACACATTTGATACTTTTATTGAGTCCTCTTGGTATTATGCACGCTTTGCTTGTAAAGGACAGGACAATGCAATGCTTGATGATCGCGTTAAATATTGGACTCCTGTTGATCAATATATCGGTGGTATTGAACACGCAGTAATGCATTTACTCTATGCTCGTTTTTTTCATAAACTCATGCGTGATGAAGGCTTGGTAAATTCTGATGAACCTTTTAAACGTCTTTTAACCCAGGGAATGGTATTAAAAGATGGACATAAAATGTCTAAGTCATTGGGCAATGTCGTTGATCCAAATCATCTAATTGATACTTATGGCGCTGATACCGCAAGGTTATTTGTTATGTTTGCAGCACCTCCTGAACAATCTTTGGAATGGTCTGACACGGCTGTTGAAGGCGCACATCGCTTTTTAAAACGCATATGGTCTTTTGCATATCAGCATCGACAATTATTTATTGAAACAAATGACGCTATTTATGGCGGTAATGGTCATATTGATTGGGATCAAGCCCAAGCACGATTAAAAAAATCTTATCGTTATGTCAATCAAATTCTAGCGCAAGCTAGTCATGACTATGAGCGGCAGCAGTTTAATACAGTTGTTTCAGGCTGCATGAAATTATTTAATGAATTATCCAATTACGCTATTGAAAAGGAAGAAGATCGATTTTTCTTAAATAAGGCCATGAGTGTACTCTTGCGTCTTCTAGCACCCATTACGCCGCACCTATGTCATTATCTTTGGATTAAATTAGGCTATGAGAAAATTATTATTGATGCACCTTGGCCTAAAGTAGATAAAAATGCTTTAAAGAGTGATGAGACCACCTTCGTCGTTCAAGTAAATGGAAAATTAAGAGCTCAATTTACAGTAGCAACTGAGACAGCTGAAAGCCAATTAATTGACATTGCAAAAGAGCAAGCACAAAGCTTTATAGCAGGAAAAGCTATTGTGAAAGCTATTGTTGTCATGCATCGCCAACTCATCAATTTGGTTGTTAAATAATGATTAAGCGCTTAGTGTTATTCTTGTTTATAATTTTTCTAACCGGCTGTGGCTTTAAACTACGTGGTTATGTTGAAATGCCAACCACACTTAACAATGTTGCTATTCTTATTCGTGGCACTCATCAAGATTTAGGGCCAATGCTTAAAGATAGCTTACAAGCTTACAAGATCCATGTCACAGATAACGTAAGCCAAGCCAGTTACCTATTAATTTTAGAAAGAGATGCAATACAACAGCAAATTACCAGTGTTAGTGCAAGCACTAATCCAAGGCAGTATTTATTAATTTATACAGCCCAGTATTCCTTGCTTAAATCTGGGGGAGAAAAAGTTATTACATCACGTACTGTAACTTCAAGCCGTCAGCTGACTGTTAATAATAATCGTATATTAGGCTCTGATTCAGAGGAAGTCATGCTTTATCATGAAATGCGCCAAGATGCGGTAAGGCAAATTATTTACCAATTAAGTCAGCTAAAAATTTAATCATTAATAATGTTCTTAACAGAATGTTAATGAAGATACACATTAGCGAGACAAAGAAGAATAAATATTATACATTTGATTCTTCTTTCAAGTGATACACTTTCTACAGAATTTAAGGTGTGTCACTGAAATATTGATAAACTTTAGAAAGACCTCTAAACAAGGCTAAGTTGTTTAGCTGCTTGTTTTTTGCTTTGGATGCCGTACCAATGCTGCGCATTTTACAGGATAACGTTCATCTAGTAATGAGAAAAACATGTTTAGTAAATACAATAGTCTAACGGTACAATTACCAAAAAAATTACCCGCAATCTTTTTCCTTCTTGGCCAGGAACTATTTCAAATTAATCAGCTTACACAAGCAATTAAGCAAGCTTGGCGTAAGCAGCATGACAATGAAACTGAAAGCATCACTCACTTTATTGAAAGTGCTACTGATTGGGCAACCCTAGAACACAAGGCTAACAGTTATGCTTTATTTACAAGCGCCAATTTAATCGATGTTCGTTATGATAAAAAATTATTAGAGAATCCTGGGAAGAGCTTCCTTCATAGTTATTTAGACAATCCTAATCCAAACTGCTTATTATTATTTAAAGCGCCAAACCTACCTCCTAAGCAACTACAATCTATTCTAAATCATGAATTGGTTTCTATTATTCAAGTGGCAACACCAAACACTGCTCTTATCAAGAAATGGCTGCATGAACGCCTACAAAAATTTGGCCTATTCGATCCTCATATCGCAACCTTAATTTATCAATTTAATGAAGGCAATTTATTTGCCTGTGCACAGTTTTTAGAAAAGTTAGAATTAATACACGAGCCTAATCAATCTTTAACTCTAGATGAAATAAAAGATCACTTACATAATCAATGCAATTATTCTCTCTTTGAACTTGCTGAGGCTTGCCTTGCTGGTGACCCAATAAAAGCGATACAAATCTTAAAGCAGACCTATAATAATAAAACAGAACCAACCTTAATTTTATGGTTACTAACCCAAGAAATTCGCCTGCTGATGAAACTTTATCATTTAACTCAGACTGGTGAATCTTTTCAAATTGCAGCAAACCAATTGAAAGTATGGTCAACTAAAATTAATCTTTATCAAGCAGCCTTAAAACGTTATGATTTTAGTTTCTTAAGTAGCCTTCTAAAACATTGTAAACATATTGATATGCAGATAAAAACAACACAAAGCAAACAGGTTTGGCAACTTTTGGAAGTCATTACTTTATCGTTATGTACAGCTAAAAAGGTGGGTTTGCTTTGTCAAATTTAATTATTTTTGGTGGAACATTTGATCCTATTCATAACGGACACATAAATACTGCTATTAATATACAACAATACTTTCATTTTGAACGGTTTATTTTTTTACCTTGTAAGGTTCCCCTTTTAAAAGACAATGCACAAGCTAGCCCGACACAACGGTTAGAAATGCTTACGCTGGCACTAAGGGAATATAATAACTCAGCGTTGCATTTTGAAATTGATACCAGAGAAATAAATCGAAAAACGCCTTCATATATGGTAACTACCTTAGAAGACTATCGTCATGAATTAGGTAACACTATAGCTATTTCATTGCTTATGGGAATAGATACTTTTGTAACATTACCGCGATGGCATCAGTGGGAGCGACTCTTGCAGCTAGCTAACATACTAATTATGGCAAGGCCAGGCTATCAATTGAAATCGCAACTAATGCGTGAATTATTAAATGAGAAAGAAACACAAGAAGCCGCCCTTATTCAAACTGTAGCAAATGGCTTAATTTATCAATTTAATGCTGGAGCATACAATTTATCTTCAACAGTGATTCGTGCACAAATTAGACAAGGTAACCTCCTAAACGCTAATTTACCCACAGCAGTCAAGCAATACATTAAAAAAAATCGAATTTATCAGTAAATTTTTAAGATTAAGAATATCTATTTGCTAGAATTATTAGGTCGATTAACTCTATAGCTTATAGTGCTAAATTAATAATTTATATTGGAATAAAATGAATTTAAAAAAAATCAATGCACAAGGACATTATTGTAATTATCCAGGTATTACTATCATTGCCAAAATAAATAAAAGAGACAACACCTTTTGGCAGAAGGTATATCAAATTGTTTCTCAATCAAAGTTGGCAGAACAATATTACACACCTCTTCCCTATAAAAGTTACCATATGACTACCATAAGGCTATTTAACCAAGCTGAACAAGAGAACGCTAATTGGCAAGAATTCTTAATGAGCTATAAATCTTTCTTTAAGAAGCTATTTAATTATTTGCAAGAAAATCAATTCTGTCCCCAGATTACTTTGGAGGAAATAAATATTTCTGATACTTTACATTTGCAAGTTAGTATACCTGCTAATCAAGATAATCTTATTCTAAAGATGGCTCGGCAATTTGATTTGTCTCGCAACATACAGAAGCCTTTTCATATTACCTTCGGTTATTTATATAACAATATCACCTTAGAGCTTAAAAATAACTTACAGCAGGAAATGAGTGAAAAATTAAATAAATTATATAAACTTTATGGAAGGATATTTACTTTAAATCCTCCCAGCCTATGCATTTATAAGGACATGACTAATTTTATAAATTGGAATGGCGAGGATTATCCTTTTTTAAACTAATAATTAACACTATTTCTTCTATAATAAAAAAATAATTCTGGATAGTAGAATTATTTTACTGCACAATATTGAACTTAAGTCCCGGTGGCACAGCTGGATAGCGCAGCCCCCTCCTAAGGGGCAGGTCGGAGGTTCGAATCCTCTCCGGGACGCCATTAGCTCAAGGGGTCTATTTCGAAGACATGGGTGGCACATTCAGTTTTCAAGTGCGAATTCCGCTTGGGTAATTTCAATTAATTTAGATAAACGTTATCTAAACGACTTAATTCAGGAGCACTCCTATTTTCCTCCAATAAGCTAAAACATTCCTCGATATCAGACCTCTCAGCTGGATCTCTAGATTGCATTCGATTTAATAAAACAAAATTCCTTTCCCCTAACTGACTTTTAAAGGGTAAAAAATCATATTGACTTTCTGTATAATTTCGTACAAATGTCTCAAATTCTTGATGACGCCGAAGTTCTTTTAAAGTAGGTGAAAATAAAGCATCCTCAAGTGTATCACTAGCCTCAAAAGCCTTTCTTATTTCATAGCTTAGTGATTTATCTTTGATATTTACTAAAGCTTTGTCAAGCCGCACGGCTACTAGCTCCTTCTTATTTATTCCTAGAATTTCTGCAATCAAAGATGTAATAGAATAAACATCTAAAGCTGTACTAGCATCTGTGCCATTAAGATATTCAGGAGGTATCTCAAATGCAAATAAAGCATTTGTAGAAATAGCATTATCAATATTTTGATATTAGTAATATCTTTGCTTAATATCTTCCGCACAACCAAAGTCTATTATGTGCATGTTTTTATCTTGAGGATCAAATAGAATGTTTTTGGCTTTAAGATCAATATGGCAAATATCCTTCTTGTGCAAATTTTTTAGAAGAATGCGGTCTACTCTATCAAATTATTCCTAAAGACATGTCTTTACTAGATAGATTAAATTTGATGTAGCTGGATTTAGATTCATCACAACTAGCTGGTTAACAGTCATTATGACTTACCATGAAAAGTTTTTAATTGTTTCAGCTTGTTGGCTAACTGAATCATCATTGAGGATAAGTCTATCACTCCAATCATAAAATGAGATACCTAAAGCATTGTTATTCTTTGCAGCCTGGATTGCCCATAAAACTTCATTAGGAGAAGGTATTCCAGTCTTACCTAAATCAGTAATTTGGGCAATGACATTTACCGGAATATCTATATTAGACAATTTTTTGGTTAATAGGATTGATTGGCCAATTGCATCCATTACCTCTGTTTGGGTGTAGACATGATTAGATGAGATATTATAGTGGTGGTAGAATACCATGGGTTGCATAATATCAACGTATTTTGCTATTTCAGCGTAGGGGTAATTAGTATTGTCATAACTACTCTTATAAGGCGTATAAACAATGGCACTGAGTAAATAATCCTTGCCTAAAGCCATATTCATTAACCTCATATATTTTATCATTTGTTCTTTTGCTGTTTTCTTTTGAAAAATATAATCGTTCCCAATTTCTAAATCGATGGAAATACCTGCAAAGGTATTACCTTTTGCCGTGGTATGACTTGCTACCGCTATATCACTTGCAATTGCCCTAGATGTTTCAATTCGGGGTATACTCCAAGATATTACAGCAATGTTATTATCACTGGCTTCATCTAACAGATTGTCTAACCATTGCACTAAGTCTGGATTATCAAAATGAGAAAAGGAGCCATAAACTGACCGGATCTGAATATAACGAAGACCAAGCTTTACAGCATCTGCAATCAGCTCTCTGATCTTTATCTTTTTATAATAAACTTCAGAACTAACATCCATATCAAACAGCATGATTATTCCTTTTCCTGAAAAAGTGGAAACTGGAAAGTTTTTCATGGGGGGAGGCGTAGTGATAGATTGCTCAGCAACATATTGTTGACCATCAGAGGTGATGCCCACTAGTTTATATTGATAAGTTTGATTTGGTTTTACTTCGTTGTCATGAAAAGTAATTGATGTAGGTTCTAATCTGGCCAAAGTTTGATACGAATAATCTGCTATTGTTTTTCGTTGTATGCTGAGTGATTGTAAAGTTTCTTTTCCAGTCCAAGAAAATCCCAAATTAATTAAATAAGGTCCTATAGCTTTTCCAGATAAATTTAACTCAGAATGGGTCTCAGCGGGGGATAAGATCGTACTAACGCCCATAGAAAAAGGGGGGGCGGTTCTTTTTGCCGTTACCACAATAGATTGAGGTTTATCTAAAATAACTCTTATTGCACTGGCGTTAAATACCCACGGAGGTAGATTTATGACAGTTCCTGCAGAAGTATTAAACTTAACTTCTGTTGAATTTGAATTAGTAACGTAAATAATGGATTCCCATTTTCCATCAGGATTTAATTGCCAAGGAGCTATATTAAACTCTAAAGGTGCCGCAATGCTGGCATTTAAAAATAAGAATAAGGTGAAGAAACAGGATGGAAAAAAAAACTTTTTAAGCATGGCGTTATTTACTATAAATTTAATAGCTTCAATTGTATAATAATAGCTCAAATATTGAACAATAGTACAATAAAAGCTTGACGAATCTCATCTGATACTCTTTCTTTTAAGTCTAATAATTCTTTAATATCAAAAGATTACTGTCTTTATAAGAAAGAAGGACCCTGCAGTTAGAGTTCCTATTTAAATGACTATTTACTTTTATATAGATAGGCCTTTTTTCGTATCTACTATCTCTTCTTTACTAGATTCTTTGGATGCAAAAAAACCTACTGATTTTGGAGAAGCGGGTAAGAGAGACTTTTCAACATCATTAAGATATTGCAGCCAGTCAAATTGGCCAGGTGACTCCTTATAAGGTTTAATATTACTATCACTATAGCCACTTCTAATAGCGCCTAAAACCATATCCTCGAAGTCACCCTCATCATCATCTAAAATATATAGTTGAGTGGCTTTCTCTGGCAACTGCTTTAGCGTATCTGTAACTACATCAAATTTAAAGCGATCGTCTGATATTATTATCTTTTTGATTTCATCTTCCGTGAAACCTTGGTATTTTAATAATTCTTGAATGTAATCTGCCCGGTTTCTAGTGATAATAATGAAGCTAACAACATTATATTTTAAAATTTTATGTAAAAATGTCACTGCATTCGGGTCTAGTAAAATATCAATATCCTTATCCATTTTACTATAAGCTGTAGAGCCAAATTTTTCTTTAAATAAATTTTGTACCTGCTCACTTTCTTTCATGGGGTATTTTTATAATCACCTGGTTTGATAAGTAAGGATTTATAAAAATCTGACTATACCGTGCGCTTACCTGCTCTTTTAGTTAAAGTACCATCAAAATCAGAAAAAAATATAATCTTTATCATTTAAAGCCTCGTATTATTTAAAAAAGGCGCCATTTTAATATTTTTATATTAAGTAAGTATTAATAAGTACAAAAAAATATTATTTAGTGCATTTCAGTTAAAAGTATTGGTTAAATAAACTATTGTATTCATTAAGTTAGCTATTAAATATAGTTAGCTTTATTACTCTTTACCGCTCAACTAGAATAGATTGAAATCAGATTTTATTAAGTTATATGGAACTAATTTGTACATTGACCGTTTAAATTTGGCCAATAAATTAACCTATAATTTTTAAGATTTTTTATAGTAAATCACTTGGCTTAAATTGGCATTAAGGTTTTCAATTTTTAGGAAGTCTTTACAGATCGGCGCGACTATTGAGATAAGTCGTTGATAAAAAATTTTTTATCTCGAAATAATATATTTTTTCCTGGTAATTGACTTTAATATTCATAAAATAAATTTCATTATTATGATTAAATTAATGAGTTATTTACATGAAACAAATCTTATGTTATAAAATACAAACATTGCGCCATTTGAGCTCAGCTTGCAGGCGTCATAAATATGCTAAAGCGAGGATTATTATGTCTTTATTTTTATCTAAAAAACCAACAGAATTTCTTTTTCATTTCTCCATATTTGATCCAAACCTATATCTGATTTATACATGATGTTTGGGTATGACCTCGAATTAATGTACTGTTTTGTTTCTTATAAATAACTAGCAAATTTCTGCCAGACCGATTAAACCTGCTTGATTAATACACTCCCAAAATTGTTCCCACCGACCTTTGGTTGATATTAACGCTCTTAAATGCAGAACCATTGAAATACCCTGATTTTTCCACTTCATTCCTGATTGGCAGAGGCGTTGTTTAATGAGAGTCTTGCAAGCCGCTTCGGTAACCCCCGAACCAATGGGCAAATTGTTCATTTGATAAAAGTTATAATCCATGCGTTGCCTTTGATTTTTAAAATAGGTAATGGCACTTTTTAGTTTGTCAACAAGCCCCTGTTTTTGTCTATTGGGTAGCATGTTGTTCATTTCATCAAGCAATTGGGAGGCTGCTTGAGGTTCATGCTTCAATCGGTGACATGCTAAGTCAAGCCAAAGTTTCCGTGCTGATGTATCGATTGGATGCATGGCATGAGAAGCTTCTGCAAGATATTCAGTTGCATGAAAAAAATCAAGCACTTGATATTGGGTGTGGCGTTCTAAAAAATCCCAATTGACTCGTGCACCATCAGCAATACCCACATAAGTTGCGTTAGGGTATTGCAATTTAATGCGGTACACCTCTCGCTCAAGACGCTCCAAAAAGTTCGCCTTGCCATATTCTGGCGCTGCCCCTAAATAAATAGTATGCAATCGTTCTCCAATCTTATTATACAAGGTAATTGTTCCTGTCATGGCTTCTCGCCAACCTTCATTGACTATGAGCACACAAGTACCATCAAGACTCACAGATACCGTGCTAACGACGTCATCAATTTTAGGCGTTTCATACATCCAGTCCGCTTCTATAACTTGAGCAATTGAGCCCACCACATCCACAATATTTTGTAGAAAAGAACGGGCTACTGGACGGCCATGATTTGTTTTAAAATCATCCATGACCTCTTGTGCACTGAGTTGTGAATATTTACAAGAAACTTGTTTGGCAAAGCGTGGCGTTGAACTAATGATAGTTCGTGCTCGTTCATCTAAAGGACAGTAGGTTTTTCCTCCAGATGAGGTTTGATAAACGTAACGCTCCAAATGAACAGCACCATAAGGTGTCTCATAACATTTTCGGACTTTCCCCTTGCTCGTTATCCGAACATTACCTATTTGAATAGGTGCCCCAGTTGTATCAAACCGCTTTAATGCCTCTGCTGTTGCAAGACTACCCACTTCATTGATTGCGGATTGAATGGCCTCCTCCATATTCAGCATGGAACCATCAAGTTTAACCCGTACTTGCAACACTAATTCATCACCATTTACAGCAATCACTTCAGCCATATCAATTACTACAAATCCGTTTTAAAATGGCGATGATATAACACCTAGTTTGGCAGTCAAGTTAGAGTGCTCGTTATTGGGCGTTCCATGTAATAAAAACAGATAAATGGATTCTTGGATTAAGCAAGGATAGAAAGTATGAAGCGCTGGGATCTGACTTCAATGCTAGATATAGGCCGGAAACTGTTTGCCAAGATCCATAAACAAAAACATCACGCCCACCATAACCATGACATTCATTTTTTAGCACGAGAATTGGATGATTGATTAGTTGAAGGAGTTCATGCCCTTATCGATGGTAGTTATACACCACGATTTCTTAAGCGTTGTTATTTTCCAGACGAAATGATTGACCAACTCCATCTTTCCGACCGTATTCTACAACATGTTTGCTCCACCAATTAAAACCCACATTTCCTTTTGTCATGAACCCTAATTGTTATCACCTTGATGGTCCAAGCGGGGTAAAGTATGCAACGGAGCAAGTGAAAAAAGTTCTGGAAGAGAAGAGGCCAAAGTACCTTATTCGCGCGGATATTAAATCATATTACAAATCCATATCACATCATCAATTAGTCAAGGATATTCAGGCGCATTACGATGATCCTAAACTGAATTTGATGTTGGAACGCATTATAGTCAATCCAATTGAAACACCAAGAGGTTATAAGAATCCAGATACAGGCATTGCGTTACGCGGACCTTTATCCCAATTTTTTAGTGGCCTTTATTTAAAACCACTCGATGATGCATTCAATGAAATGGATGTGGCTTACTTTAGATATCAGGATGACATTCTTATCCTGTGCCAAACTAAGCGCAGTCTCAATCGCTGTAAGCAGCATCTAATGGAGGTATTACAAGAAAGGCGCCTGCGCTTGTCCGGTAAAAAAACGCGTATTGGGCCAATTGATAAGGGCTTCCATTTTTTAGGCATCCAATATCCAAAGACGCAACCTTTGGATAACACCACAATGACACGGGCTGTTGTAAATGTTTCTAACACGGAGCAAGTTGAGCAAAATCAATCTAAACTGGGGGGGGTAGAGACAATTTGGCAACCCGAAAAGCAGCCTCTTTTGCAAACACACATTGTTCCTCATGCAAGAACATTGCGCAAAGCGCGCGAGCAAGTTAAATGGATGATCAAAGATGGGGTTTCTCCCGGCGCATCATCAGTTACTTGCATCGATGGTGTATGTGGTGGGTGAGAATAGCAGCACACTGGTTATACCAGGACGTGCTTTTATGGTTTTTGGACTCATGCTGGGATGAGCATGTGGCGGCGTACGCCGCCAGGCTTCTTCATCGACATGATGTCAATTCGGTCAAATCTGAGACACTTGGTGATGATTATTTAGCGTCATCTGGTCTTCAAGTTGCGATTTGAGATCGATAAAATCGTTTGTTCTTACTTTACATAATGCCGTCATGGCATCCAAATCAACACGCGGCGCGGGCCGCACCGCGAGCCCCGCGCGCGCCCGCCCCCACACGGGCCTTATACACTGCAAAATCAACCGCCAACTTAGAATCAACACTAAACCAATTTTCATCCTTGCCAGTAGCCCAATTATAAAATTGTTTCGATGATTTTGGCTGTGAGGTAAACTGAGGCACAGGATAAAACGGCTCATTAGAGCAGTACTCATCAACAACATGCATAGGTAGCAGCTTTTGTGCACCACCAACACCTTCTCGCCACTGATTATCAATGGTATCCCAATCCTTATCCTCTGGCGCGTTTATCGAATCCACTTGCGTTTGCAGCTCTTTAATGATGGTATTTTCGAAATCAAAATGCTTTTCAGTGCTTGTTTTCCCATTAAGCCTATAAGTGACTCCGTCCGTGTTGACTTTGTTGTATTGAGCAATCAATTGTGCGAATACTTTTCTGCCTTCCTCATTCTGAGGTACGCAGGCAATCATTTTTGTCCACATGTGTTTATCCAGAGCCCACAGTGCATATTCAAAGCTACTTATGTTCTCAAATTCTCGCCCAGAACAATCCGTTACTTTGCCCCTTTTAAACATTAAACTTATATCCTGCTTTAACATCGCTTTAACCACATCATGTTCCCCGCGTGTCACATGATGCAATAATTTACGAACATCAATCACAGGTTTAAACAAAGCCAAATGATATTTTGATGTCTGAGCTAAGTTTACTAAATCACGGTTTGATAAAAAATTTTGAGCGGTTTCAATTTTAAGTTCTGGTGGTAATTCATTAAACTTCTCGAATTTGGATTGCATACTTTCACCTTAATTCTATTCACTTGGGATAATTTAAAAAATGAATCATACGTGAATTAATTGAAAATAAAAAGAGCCTCTTGATTTTAAATTGACCATAGAAAGAGAGCGCTCAGAAATATTCTTACATTAATGCGAGGTCACACCCTGATGTTTGATGTTTTAACTATTTAGCAAAAAAATACGAAACTAAAGTCATTAAAATACAGGTAATACAAAAATGTCTAAATTCAACCAAATTTTATCCCTAAGTAGCACATCAGAAATTTGTACTTACCTTTTCGAGTATCTAGTAAAAATTAACCAAAACTCTAATAATTCATCTAAAAAACTATCTTTATTAATTGAAGAAACAAAAGCTAAATTATTAATGCGCTGCCTGGACACTGTTATCGAGGTTGGTGCGGTATTATTTATAAGAAAGCGCTAAACGATATAATCCACATTCCAACACCAGTGTTCAGGACTTACAAACGGCTCTTAATCATAGAGCCAATTTAAAGCGCTTATTTTCACTAAACATAAAATAATATCCATAGTATGGATTGATTATATGTTTGGATAATCAAGAAGGTTTACATTATGAGTATTGACAATATAAAAGTCTCTTCATTGAGTATCTTTTCTAAATCTTTAAGTAAAGAACAGGATATAAAAAATCAATTAACAAAAGGATTTTCTAATATTATAAAACCCAATCAGTCTCAAGGAGCGCCAGGAATTTTCATTTATGAAAATCATGGCCATAAGTTCCCTAAAGACTTCTTGATTGCAAATTTTCCATACTTTAGGAAACTTGGAGTAATGACACTTTTCTGGGAGTTTTCTCAGGTTGAGCAGCAAGAATTATTAGATATATATAATGCCTCATTATCGTCGGAACATCCCCCATCTCAATTGCAAATAAATGCAGGAAATAGAGAGACTTATTCTGATGTGATTTATGAAGCACACAAAGCTGGAATTAGGATTGTTGGCTTAGATAGCAACGATGCTAGAAAAAACACCCATCCTGATCCTTACTACATTAAATGCCCAACAAAACAAGATTGGGATGATTATTTGAAAGAACGAGAGGAACGCTTTGATCAAAGCGCTGTCCAGATAATTAAAAAAGAGCACAATAACCAACCTTATCTCTGTTATTTAGGTTTTGGGCATAACCGCGTGCATTCCCTTCTTGGGCCTGCCTACTCTGCGTTTCTAATTGATGGTGATTATAATTCAAAATCGCAGTCTGATAAACAATACCTTGATAAGCATCGCAGTAATACTGATATTTTTGTATACTCTTCAAGTCTAGATAATAATCCTTGTTTGTTAGATGTTATAAAAAAACCTATTTATTCAAGCGTAGTATTAGATAATGCTTATTTTTCTAGACTGTAACGCAGACAAATCAAACTTAAAAAAATCGCTATAATTCATGACGCTATAGAAGGATTTAGCAATTTTTTATACATTTAAGAAATAGTTATAAAGTCTTTAAATTAGATAATTACTTCTTCTAAAGTATCTGTCTCTAAAGCAGCAAATTCGAGACCTGCAATCTCTTGCAGTGACTTGCCAGCAATCCCCTGCAGATCACCATACATACCTACCGTTGCCTGCATAACGCGTTCAATTTGCTCATGACGCTTTGCCCATTGCTTAAGAATAACTTTGCGTTCTTTTTCCAAATCAGATTGCATAGCAGAAAAAGATTCAACAATCGCTTCAACACGTTGTCTAAAACGTGACCCTGTTAAATATTGATAGACAAGTTCTGTTTTCGTTTGTTGGCCTTCAGATGTTTTACGGACCATTGCAACTTCTAGAAGTGTTTGCCTTAAGACCATAGCAACAGGAAATGCTGCTCTTGGATGAGTTACCCAGACGCCTTCTAGCTGCTCAAAAGTTTCAACATGCAGAGGTAAGGCTTGACTTACTATGACACAAATTTCAGCTTTAGCTGCTCGTTGATCATCACGTAATTTTGCTAGCCAATGCTCATTCCAATGCTTTGTTCGTTTTGACTCCCAAAGAATAGTACCGCAACATTGGCCGCCTAAAGCAAAAACACGCTGCAAGATATCACCACCAAACTCACCCTTTGGTACGGGCTCAATAATATCAGTAGGAAATTTTGTTTGGAGCATTCTTTCTAAGAGTAATTCTTGCACCTCCCCTTGTAATTGTTGCGAGCCTTGTTCAGCCTTTTGCTTTAATTGCTCTATTTGTTTTTGCATAGCTTGAATGGTTTCTTCTTTTTCTTGAACTTTAAGTTGTAGTGCATCTTCTGCTTCGCGCTTTGCTTTTGCTCGAATTTCAGCTAAGCCTTCTTGAATACTTCTTTCTATTGTTAAATCCATCTCGCGCTTAGCATCTTCAAGTTCTCGCTGTTGTTTTAGCAGTTCTGCTTGTGCTTTTTGTGCTGCGGCTAGTTTTTCTTCGCGCATTGCTAAAATAGCCTTTAGCTCACCTAATTCTTTAGACTTATTTTCTAATTCATTCCCCAAAGCATATTTAGCTTTTTTAGCTTCTTCAGCTGCTATATTTAAGCGCTCTTTTTGCAGTTGCTCTTGAACCTGGGCTTCTATTTTCTCATTTAATCTTCTTTGTGCCTCTTTTAACTCTACTTCTTTTTTTTTATAAAATTCTTCCCTTGCAGCAATTTCCAAATCTTTTTCTGCGAGCTCTAATTGATATTGTTTCTTTATTGAC
Organism: Legionella pelazae; assembly: GCF_052527395.1. Taxonomy (NCBI): domain Bacteria; kingdom Pseudomonadati; phylum Pseudomonadota; class Gammaproteobacteria; order Legionellales; family Legionellaceae; genus Legionella; species Legionella pelazae. Next base: position 53,961 of record NZ_JBNVZS010000010.1, on the reverse strand, counting down.
TCCACTAAAGGTGCTGCTAAAGATTCAGTCAATTTGACTTCATTTTTGCAACTTGGGCAATTGATTATCGGCTCTGCCATGAACGCTCACTGCTATTTAAAGTTTGCTTATACTAGCTTAATTTTTTTTAGACTTTAAGGCTTACTTAATAAAATTAATTAATTTCAATTGCTTATTTAATTAGAAATAAATTCGACTTGCTCTAAAGCAACTTCGCCGATACCTGCAACACTTAACTTAACTTCACCTATTTTTTGGCCTAAATTTACACCATTAACATTAGCAATAATTAATGTCTTAAGCTCAATTTTCCTACTGGCGATAGAACCAATAACATGTATTGAATATTTACCAGCCGGGATGCGTAACCCTTGATGATTTAATAGATCCCATTCAAATTCTAAAAAACCTGCCGGCTGTTCATCTAACAAAAGTTTACGTATTAATCTGTCAGTACAATCGTAAATGTAAACAATAGCTTTATTAACTTTGGTAATGACTTCAACAAGTATACGGCAGGAAGTTTCTTTATCAATTAATAAATAATTAGAAGCAATAATTACTTTACGCCCTACTAAAGCTGATGCTTGGAGTATTTGATTAGATTGAAAAGTGGAAGTAAGCCGTTTACTGAAATCTGGAATAACATAGTTAAGATGATACCATGTTAATAAAGCCCAAGTCTTATCAATACAAGGTAAAAAAGCTGTTTCTTTTTCATTAGAAGAAGATGTTGGCGTGTCTAACTGATTTAAATTGTCATATTTATAGGAATAACCATCTAAATCAAACACGATGTGCTCTCCAATGGTCACTTTAAATTTCTAGATGCAATCGCTATGCCATTTCGATGTTTCAGTTAGCCAATTAGAAGGAACTCTACTGACACCTTCGCAACAAAAATTCTATTCAATAATTAGAGGCTATGATAATCTATTGCGCTTACTTAGACTAAATCCATTATATATGGATCCTAAAAAATTCAATTTATTAATTAAAAGCATCAGTTCTGATGAAATATCTATAGTTAAAATTCATCGCACTTCTCTGGATTTACAACAAATTAACGAATTGAGCCAAGCACTCAGAATAAGTCAAGTTATAACCCAGCTACAATTAATAAATGTAAAAATTAGCATTGATAAACTTTTTACAGTGATAAAAGCACTTGAAAATAAAAAGAGTGTTGTATCTCTCTCAATTAGAAATACAGAATTTGATACAGGAACGCCGGAAGATTTTGAAGAGTTTTTTCCTCTAATAGTTCAATCGATTGAAACTTTAGAAAACTTAAATCATTTAGATTTAAGTGATTCATATTTTCATGAAAACGGGATCAAATACTTAAGCACTGCTTTGCCTCGCATGAATTATTTGAAAGAATTAATTTTATCAGGATGCAATATTACTATAAGTATGGCGCCCTATATTGCTGCTTTTATCCGATCAAATAAAACCCTTAGAATTTTAGATATTAGCAATCATCTTTTTAGAGACAATGAGCTAGCAATTATACTTAATGCAATTCTCAACACTAATACTTTATCCTCAATAAATTTATCTTCCGGCAAGCTTTATTTAAGAGCAGAAGCAGTTCAATCCTTAGCAGAGTTCATAAAGTCATCTAGTTCGATAGTTGAATTAAAAATGGACAATCTTTTGTTTATGAATGGAAGAGCTGACATCTTACAGTTACTTAATGCATTACTTTTAAATAAATCATTAAAAATATTATCTCTTGCAGGAATTGAAATTGGCCGCCATGCGAATCTCATCGCTCAATGGCTTGAAAATAATCAAACAATAAAAATATTAAACTTAAGTAGCACTCAAATTAGCGCAAATAATACCAATAAACAGCTTCTTTTTAAGGCACTCCTAAACAACTCAACCTTAGAATGTCTTAATCTACACAACAATACCATTTCCCCTGATGATGAAGAAATTTTAGCAAAAATAATAAGAGTTAATAAATCATTAATAAATCTAAACCTAAGTGGTACGCTGCTTTCAGATAAAGGTATTTCATTAATCTCTGAATATTTACAAACTAATCAATCGCTGCGCACTTTAAATATCTCGGATAATAGAATTAGTAATACAGGTATTCAACACTTTGCAAAAATGCTTGAAATTAATAAAAGCTTAATGTCTGTTAATCTAAATGGTAATAAATTTGACAGCCAGGGTGCCGAGCTTATATATTTGGCTTTGAAAAAAAATAAACATTTAACCTCTCTTTACCTATCAGTAAAAAATGTTAAACGTGAGCTTAGAATTAGCATTCAATTAGAAGTAAATGAAAATATACAACTCCGAAGAGATGTTGTTGTTTTCTCTATATTACTAGCACAAGCAAGGAGACAACATTATTCATGCAAATATGAACCAGAAGAGACCCATAAAAACTATTTCAGTCTTTTACCAGTGGAAATCCTATTTTCCATTTTTAATTTAGTTATTGAAGGAATTGAACAGTCAGAGCCCTTCTTAAATAATTCTTCCATTTTTAAAAAAGCAATCAATATCATTAATAGCGATGAAAGTGGTCATAAAAAAGCTCTCGAATTAAAAAAAGGCAGAGAGAAGCAAATTGATTTTTATAAAAAAGGAAGCAGAGTACGGACATTATTTACTAAAGCAGAGAAAAAAGAAGTAGAAGATGAGACATTTCAAACAACAGCAGCTATAAACAATAATTTATTGTAACTAACTTGATTAATCGACCTGAATCGTTCTTATTATCCTTTAACTCAAATTAATTATGATGATAATTTAACTAAGCCAAATACATAAATTTATTAAGTTTAAAATGAAGGAGAGCATTCATTTTTATGAAGAATATAATAAAAAATTACAATAAGTTCAAATGACCTAATTTTTTTAGACAGAATATAGTATTATGAGCCAATTTCCTTATTAAGAGCTTTTGTGTGAGTAATTTTCTTTTACCTGATAATGCCATTTTCTTAATTAAAGATTATTTACTTAAACTTCAACAAACGCTCTGTTCAACATTAAGCGAACTGGATGGTAAAACGTTTCATAAGGATATTTGGGCCAGAGAACTAGGAGGTGGAGGAATTACTCGTATTTTAGAAAACGGTAATTTATTTGCTAAAGCAGGCGTTAATTTTTCCCATGTTTCGGGCCAGCAATTGCCACCTAGCGCCAGCGCATTACGCTCTGAACTTGCTGGCCGCTCATTTAATGCCCTAGGAGTATCTATTGTAGTACATCCAGAAAATCCTTATGTACCTACTGCTCATGCCAATATTCGCTTTTTTGTTGCCGAGAGAGCTGACTTACCACCTATATGGTGGTTTGGTGGTGGTTTTGATCTAACTCCTTATTATGGATTCTATGAAGATTGTCGACACTGGCATTATATTGCTAGACAAGCGTGCTTACCTTTTGGCGAGCATCTTTATACTACCTTCAAAAAATGGTGTGATGATTATTTTTTCTTAAAACATCGACAAGAGGCACGAGGAATTGGTGGCTTATTTTTTGATGATTTTAATGAGGTGAGTTTTGAACATAGTTTTGCTTTTATGCAAAGTGTTGGCGATCATTTTATACAAGCCTATGAGCCTATAGTAAGAAAACGCAAAGATTTACCATATGGTGAGAAGGAAAAAGCGTTTCAATTATATCGTCGTGGCCGCTATGTTGAGTTTAATTTAATTTATGATCGTGGAACATTGTTTGGTTTACAATCAGGAGGTCGAACAGAATCCATACTAATGTCACTCCCACCTGAGGTAAACTGGATTTACAACTGGCAGCCAGAAAAAGGAAGCCCCGAAGCAAAACTTTATACAGATTTTTTGCCTGCTAAAGATTGGTTAAATGACTAACCTTATAAAGCCGATTTAACACAACAGTGACAATAATATTAGCTAATGCAATAGCTAAAAATACATCTTTAATCAGAAAATTAAGTTTTAGCATGACCATGACCACAAAACCGCCTAAAACCATTGCTAAAGCATTATAAATGTTATTTGCTGCAATGGTTTGCGCCCGTTGGCTTTCTGCACTTATTACCTGTAAGTACGTGTATAAAGGTACGACAAATAAGCCTCCACAAAATGAAAAAAGGAAAAAATCAATAGTAATTCGCCAATGCTGCAAAACCATAAGAAATTGTAATAAATTAATTAAAGGTAAACTGGGTCTTCTCGGAGGAGATGCCAAATACAGATCTAGAGCAAAAATTGATAGAAACAACATGGCTACTGGCACATATCGCAGTGTAATCTGACCTGCTAAAAGTTTAGTAATAGCGAGAGATCCTGCTGCGATACCAATTGAAAATATTCCTAAAAACATAGCAAGAACTGTAGTATCAGCACGCAAGATATAATGGGTGTAATCGGGTAATTTTGTTAATACAACAGCACCTATTAGCCAAAACCAAGAAATGAGTAATACGGCGGGATAAATCCGCTTATTATTTAACACTTTTTTAAAAATCTTAATGGTAGAATGCCAAATATTTAAATCTATTTTGGTTAAATTTAACTGCGCAGGTGGTGCTGGAAGAATGAAGAAGCTAGCTATAAGTCCACTTAAAGAAGCTGCATTAATCAACAAAATAGCATAACCAACATGGTTTTTATTTCCTATTGATAAAGTACCTAGAATAGTACCTGTAAGAATTGCTAAAAATGTACTCGCTTCGATGAAACCTGTTGCACTTAGTAATTGTGACCTGGGTAGATGGTCAGGCAATATGGCATATTTAATTGGCCCAAAAAAAGTAGAATGAATACCAAGCCCAGCTAATGTAAGTAACATAAAAGGAATACTACCCTTTACCAGAGCAATACTACCTATGATCATTAAAACCACTTCAACAAATTTAATAATCCGAGTTAGAAATGCTTTATCATAAGTATCTGCTAATTGACCCGCGATAGCCGAAAAGAAAAAGAAAGGTAAGGTAAATAAAATAGCAGCAACTGATTGATAATGCTCAGAATTAGCTTGTGAGGAACTTAAATGATAGCTAATTAACGTTAGCATCGCTAATTTAAAAGCATTATCATTGAATGCTCCAAAAAATTGGGTTAGGAATAAGGGTAAAAAAGATCGACTACTTAATAAATGCATTGTTCTATTATTTTAAGTTAATTAGACGATAAAACATTTAACTATTAGCTCATATAATGAGCGAGTTAAATCTGAGAGCGCGTTCACTTAAAGAGGCAATTAGTTTTTCAATACTATGTTGGTGTGGCTCTGTTTGATTAATTATTGCCTCTACTCTTTGTTTACAATATTCTTTTACTTCCTTGTCAGGTAAGATATAAAAAGTATTTTTCTCTAATTCATAAAGAATGTATTGAGCAACATCCTCTGCTGGTCTGCTTCGCTCAATTAAATCTTTTAGCATTTCATGCAGCTTATTATTATTTAGAGGTGTTGAATTAACTAATAATTGCGTATTCGTAAAAGAAGGACAAACAACAGAAACATCTACAGGTTTATCTAGACGCTTTAAATCAAAATAAAGAGATTCAGAAAGAGCAACTAGCGCATGCTTTGACATAGCATAAGCTGCCATTTGCGAACCACTACACAACCCATAAAAGCTAGACATATTAATAATATGTGAGCGATGCGTTTGATTGAACATAATAGGTAGAAAAGCTTGTATAGAATAAATGATGCCATAAAGATTAACATCCATTACTTTACGAATGTGTTCGTTAGTAAGCTCCCATACAGGCTCAGGATGTCCACAGATTCCAGCATTATTAAATAACCAATCAACTCGATTAAATCGCTCAATAGTTTGTTTTGCTAGATGTTTAAGATTTTCAGGTTTTGTTACATCACAAGTTACACCAAAAATTTCTGCTTCATTCTGACCACTTAATTGCTCAACACGATCACATAAAGTCGCTATATCGTTATCAGCCATTACTACATCCATACCTCTTTGTAGGCAATGTTGAGTCAATGCCAAACCAATACCATTTGCTGCGCCAGTAATAACAGCTACACGTCTAGCAGTTTTCATCAATGCTGCTCCTACTGGTAATTGCTAAGGTCGAATATAACATGACTAGAACTCTTAAATTTGAAACTATTCTTAGCTGTTTTGTACATTATCATGTATACCGAATACAAAACCAAGTGATTTCTAAAAAACAGGTAGACCAGCTTAATCTAAGCCAGCTGGCTTACTGTAATGAATGATGCCTTATTATTTATTTCGGCGAATAATTATTTATTCATGCTTCATTAGCAAGAATTTAGCAAATAGAAAGCTCTAACAACCTAAGTGAACAATCTAGATTATTTATCTTTTCTAAAGGCAATAATTTATTAATAGCTCTAATTATTCACGAATAACGGTAACATCTTGAGCTTTATATCCTTTTGGTCCTTTATCAACGATATAAGAAACGAGATCGTTCTCATGCAGCGTTTTAAAGCCCGTGCCATTAATATCTTTGTAATGAATGAAGATATCATCACCATTCTGATTGACAATAAATCCAAATCCCTTTTTTTCATTGAACCATTTAACATGGCCAGTCTCTCTTTGCGACATTCGCTATCCCCTTTCGTCTGAAGCTTGTAATCGAAAATCTAACCACTAAGTATTTAACAGCTAAATTTAAACTACTCCTTTATTAATAGCTCTAATTAGGAGAAAATTCAATTTAAAATAAATACCTAACAATGCTAAAAATTACTAGCATTAAGATTAGCATAGCACTTTTTTGTTGATTGTTAAGAATTTTTATAACTTAGGAGAAATTTTATTTTGATTAATCAAGTACAAACGTCTCAAAATTATACGAAAGAGGCCTTTATTGAACTTGCCTTAAGCTATAACGTATTGAAATTTGGTAATTTTACCCTAAAATCTGGCCGCCAGAGTCCTTATTTCTTTAATGCTGGTTTATTTTATCATGGGCAAGCTTTAAAAAAACTTGGTCAATTCTATGCGAAAACACTTGTTGAACATAATATAAATTGCTCACACTTGTTTGGCCCTGCTTATAAAGGTTTACCTTTAGCGACTGCTACAAGCATTGCTTTAGCAGATTATGGTATCAATGCTACAGTAACCTTTAATCGCAAAGAGGCAAAAGATCATGGTGAAGGTGGAATACTTATTGGCGCGCCCTTAACTGGGGACACGATTATTATTGATGACGTCATCACAGCAGGAACTGCCTTTCGAGAAGCACAGATTTTAATTCAAGAAAATGGCGGCTCTCTAACAACTGTAATTATTGCGCTTGATCGCTGTGAGCGTGGCTTAACAGAGCAATCGGCAATAAGTGAAATACGGAAACAAGGAATTCAGGTTCTATCGATTATCAATGTACATGATTTAATAACTTATTTAGAGAGCAAGCAATTAAGTGAAGAATTAAAACAGCTTCAGCACTATCAACAATTGTATGGCGCCTAAGCGATATTTGCATGACTTAATAAGTTATCACACGTAGCAACTGTCTTGAATTAAAATTCAAGACAGTTGCTACGTTTGCTTAGCCCAACTTACCTTTGCTTTCTCTTTTAATGGATAGAAGTAGATTAATAGCTGGCAATATCAATGGTTTTTAATTTATGATTGATATGTCTTCCGCCACGTTCAACGGTTATTGTAATTTCTTCACCTACTTTGATATCGGTAAGTAAATTATAAAAAGTATCGTAATTAGGAATTGGGTGGCCATTTACTGCGGTAATAATATCACCTAAGTGTATTCTGCCATCGACATCTCGAAAAGTACCCCGTAATCCAGCTGCAGCTGCAGGTGAATGCGGTAATACATCTAATACTAAAATGCCCTTCTTAATACCAAAGTGTTTTGCAATACTAGGCTCAACACGTCGAATACCAATACCTGCTAAAATGACGCGGCCATGTTTTATTAATTGAGGAACAATACGTTCAACATCATCAGAAGGAACAGCAAAACCAATACCTGCTGATGAACCTGAATTAGAATAAATGGCTGTGTTAAGTCCAATTAAGCGTCCCTTGCTATCAAGTAGTGGCCCACCTGAATTTCCAGGATTAATAGAGGCATCCGTTTGAATCATTTCACGAATAGTAACACCACCAGCACCTGGTACTTGTCGGCCTAAAGCAGAAATCACACCAATAGTTAAGCTATGATCAAGTCCAAAAGGATTACCAATAGCTATAACCTTCTGACCGACTAATAAATCACGACTATGAATAATTTCAAAAGGAGTGAAATTTTTTAATAAATTTAACGCCTTCGCTGAAGATATAGCTAAAACAGCAAGATCTTTACGTGGTTCAGCACCTATTACTTTTGCTGGGACGGTAACATTGCCTATTGTGACTGCAAGATCATCAGCGCCTTTAATTACATGATAATTAGTAACAATATGCCCTTGATTATCCCAGATGATGCCCGAACCAGCGCCAGCAGGAACATGCATTTTTGTATAGGCATGTTGCACTGTCGCTAATCTGTGAACTGAAACAACTTTGGAAGAAAATTTTTGAAAAACTTCTACAGTATTTTTTTCATAATTTAAAAGGTCATCTTGGGTGTTTGCTATTGAAATAGAAGCAAAAAAGCTAATAAAGAAAATGACTAAAATAGTCCCAAAATTTTTTCTCATCTTCAACTCCATAATAACGGCGACTCAATTCATTATTTAGAAACCCAACTTAACGATATATGGCTATTCTATATGTTAAAAAGAAGTTAAAAATGCTGCAATACTCCTTTAAAATTAGCAACTATATTGATGAAGTTTGGTCTTGCATTAACGTAACTGTAAATAATTTTGATTGAGGCAAGGAAGAGAGATTATGCACGAATTTATTCTAAATTGGTAGAAAAAAATTCACGATTAACATAAATTAACCGTGAATTTATAAAAATTTACATATTAAATGAAAAATTAGCGGTATAGCCTAGAGGTATTTTATCACCATCTTGTTTATTTTTTCTATCAAAGCCAGGGTTACCAACCTCATCTTGACCATTGATTAAGGCTTCTAAAGCTGCGATATTTTGCCTTTTTAATAGTTCTTGTTTTGCTACATTTGATGAAGCATTCCTAGATATACGAAAGCTTTTAGTTAAAAATTCAATAGGGGCCGTAATTAAGGATTTAAAGGTTTGAGTTGTTGAATCAATAAGTGTTTTAGTAACATTTTCAGAATTTTCATTATGACGCAGAAAAATTTTTTCAAGCAAAGCAGAATGTTGCTGATAAACAGCATCCATATGTTCATTTCGCTTTTTTTCTTGTTCAAGGATATAATCCTGTAATTCTTTATTAGAATCCCATAAGTTTGCCCGACGCTTTTGTAACTGTTTAATTTCTGCATCATACGTTTTAAGTTGGCTATCAATTTCATGCCTTAACTTATCACAGACTTCTTTACGATCAGGCGAACAATTTCCAGTAACAATTGCATTTGACTCTTTAACAATCGCTTGGGCATAACGCTCAATAAGGTCTGATTTTTTCTTTAAGATTTCCTCAATTTTCTGATCAAGATATTGAACTGCTTCCTTATTCTCACCTAAAACTTGATAATAAGCATTATAACGCTTGTAACTTAACATTTCGTGGCGTAATTTCTCCAATTCTGTCGTTTCTTGCGTTAGAGCTTTAGCCTGAGCAAGATCATTTAACCGCTTATCACGGCTTGATAATAGACGGTGGATAAAAGCTGTAATAGTACTGACTACACCAAAAACTGCTGTACAGATAACTGCTATAGCTATTGGCCCCATAGCCAACCTCCTTAATGCAGATGTATTAATTGAGAATGAATATCGATAGCAAAATAACGATTGAAGGCGTCATAAGAATCAATCTTTGGCCACTGATCTGCTTCATCACACATTCTAAGCATTTCAGCTTCAAAAATTTGAGGATAATATAATTGAAGAAATGGTTTTATTTCCGATAAGTCATTAAAATTTTTAACAATTACAGTAGCATTTTCAGCTAAGTTAGAAACGGTTACTTTTTCTAAAATACTTGTTAAATCTCGTTGTTCTTCTACAGCCATTCTCATCCACTTTAATAAAACAGAACGAGGTTTAACGCGTATTAATTGTTTACCATGAGACATTGATTTTTCCATCAAAACAATATGTGAGTGCAGCTCGAATTTGAAACAACAGAGGAAATCTAAAAAACTACTCTCAATCTCATTATGTGCAGTGTCGCCTAGCCAGCGGCTGATTTCATGATGAAACATACTTTTAAAATGACGTTCTATTTCATTTAATGTTTCTTCATCACTATTTTGCTTTTTAATAACATAAGCTGTGTTATCAACACTTAACAAATGTGGATCAGGTAATTCAATATCGGGTAATTGTGACGCTAGAAATGATGAAAATACATAGGTAGGCTTGAGAATAATAACTTCCCACTCACTTAATTGCATGACGTTCTCCTTGATTTTTATTTGACTCATCCTGAGTACATCTAAAAAACTAAATCCTACGTCTACAACGTTCTATAACCTTCCATAACCTTCTATATAGAAGAATTTAAGAGTAAACTTAGCTTATGTTAATAGCAATAGAATTTGATAATTTTTTTTAATTAATTCATTTAATTTGTTAAATTTTGATCTAAAAACTCTATAAAAGAACAAATTACTTATCTTAGTGGTTTCAGGTGTGGCAAAGTATAACATTCTTCTTCGTGTTATTAGGTTTTTTATCAAAACATATTGGATAAAACTTGACATGATTTAAGTTATCGATATGCTTGCGTTTTTTACTTCTTATAGTTGCTATGCGGTTTTTTAAAAAATTTGTCGTATTTTTACTAGCCCTTTTCTTATTTATTAGCTTTTTCTTTTGGCTCTTAACTAAAGCGATTAGTCCATCAATACTTAAAGATTTTGTAACTTCTAAGGTAAAAATTTATACTGCACAACCTTGTGAAATTGAGGGCAATATAAGCTGGCAGTTATTCCCGCGGCCTAGTGTTAAAATAGAATCTATTCGTATTGGTAACCAAGATCCGTTAAGCCCTTATCAGATAAATTTAGGACAATTATTTTTTAATTTAAGACTATCAGCTTTATTGCAAGGTAAAATTGTATTTGATGAAATTAAAATTAACGATTTTACAGCAGATATAAACGCTAATTATAAACAAACGCCTATAAAAGCCTCATATAATATCCCTGCTAGTTCTTTAGAAAAAAATATTGATGAAAAATTTGCCATAGAGAGATTATTAATAACCAATGGAAAGATAAAGACTACAATAAATAATCAATTACTTACTTTAAATGCCTTACAATTACGAGTTGAGCAAATCAATTTAGAGCAAAATTTATTTCCTTTTCAAATAAAAGCTCATATAAATTATGATGTTAAACCGCAAACTATTAATGCACAGTTACAATTTAAAGGGGATGCAAATTTAACTGCTGATTCAATTAAACAACTAGAAACAGCATTAAAATCCACCTTAATTCGTGGGCAACTTCTTATTCAAAATCTAAAAATCGGACGATTTAAAATAAGCCAAATAGGTGCAAACACAAGCTTTAAGCAGGCTATTATCTCTTTAAATCCCCTTACCCTTAAACTTTATCAAGGCGAAGCGATTGGCGATTTAAGCTTTAATTTTTTATCAAAATTATTAAAAATTAATCAAACAGCAACTGGCGTAAATGGGGCTCGCCTAACGCTTGCCTTATTTAATCAGGCGCTAATTAAAGGCAAATTAGATTTTTCCCTCCACAGTCAATCAAATCTCGCAAATCAGGATTGGTTAGCTACGACAATAGGAAACGGTAATATTAGTCTTCATCAGGGTACACTTGAGATTCTAGATTTAGATAAAGTAATTAAAAAAGTAAGTATTAAAATTAGTAAGGCTCAAGAAAATAAGGAATCAACGTTAAATTTAGACAAAGAATCCCAAGATAATACTTTAATTTTTAAAGGTCCAACACCACTTAAACTTATGGCAATTCAGTACCGGCTTACCCATAAAATGTTATTTAGTGATACCTTACTGTTGCAGACTAATATGCTACAGTTAAAAGGTGAAGGTGAAATGAATCTAACTAATTACAATTTAATCAGTCATCTTTTGGCAACTTTAACTGTTGAAGATAGCAAATTAAACAATATTCAAGAATTGCTAGGCGGCGGATTTCCATTAATCGTTCAAGGCACTTTAAGCCAGCCAACTATTTTACCTGACTTTAGAAAAATAAACGCAAGCTTAGCTAAAGTTTGGATTAAGGATACTATCGCTAAGCCTGTATTAAAAATAAAAGAGCAGCTCGTTGCATTTTTCAATCATTAGTTATGAATAACGAAATTATTTATCAAAATTTTAGTGAACCGCTATTGCACTGGTTTGACCAGTACGGACGTAAAAACTTGCCCTGGCAACATCCAAGATCAGCCTATCAGGTTTGGGTTTCTGAGATAATGTTACAACAAACACAAGTTCAAACCGTTATACCCTATTTTAAACGTTTTATGGCAAGTTTTCCCACTGTTAGTCATTTAGCAAATGCTACTGAAGATGCTGTTTTAGCACACTGGTCAGGTTTAGGATATTACAGTCGTGCTAGAAACCTCCATAAAGCTGCAAAAATAATTGTTGAAAAGTATCTAGATCAATTTCCCAATAATCTTAGTCAGCTTATAGAACTACCTGGTATCGGCCCTTCTACGGCCGCTGCTATCGCATCGCTAGCTTTTAATCAATCATCAGCTATTTTAGATGGTAACGTAAAAAGAGTTTTAACTCGGTATTTTATGATTGATGGTTGGCCTGAGCAAAGTGATGTGAAAAAAAAATTATGGAGTCTTGCTAATCAATGCATGCCAAAACAGCGTTGCGCCGATTATACTCAAGCAATCATGGACTTAGGAGCAACCTGTTGTACAGTAAGAAAACCTGTCTGTGTCCAATGCCCAGTTCAGGCAACTTGTCTTGCGCATTTAAATCAAAAAGAAGAACTTTATCCTTTTAAGAAAATTAAAAAACCACTACCTACAAAAAAACAATATTTTTTCTTATTATACACTGACGATAATAAGATTTATTTAGAGAAACGTCCTCCGACTGGGCTATGGGGCGGCCTTTGGTGCTTACCTACTTGTAGTACGGAAACGCAACCCTTAGAGTATTTGGCTCGTTATCAAATCAACAATCCTAATATACAGCCACTACTAAACTTTAGACATACTTTTAGCCATTTCCACTTGGATTTGGTTCCACTAGCACTTAAAATAATCTCACTACCTGATCAGGTCGCTGAGAATACAGGAAAATGGTTTAAAATAAGTCAATTAACAGAAATAGGTTTGGCTAAACCTATTAATCAAATAATCCTCAATTTTTTAGACGTAAAGCAAAATGATATATCTTAATAATTTCGCTTACCCCAATTAGGAAAGATAGCCTGCTGTAGACTAATTTCATGCTAGTTAATGAGTTCCATTTTATCTTTGCTATTAAATCCGACATAAAATAAAATAATTATTGCTAATAATAACAATCCTATCTCACCTAAGTATAAATTGGTGATTGGCAAATCCTTCCACTGACTTAATAAATAATAAAACAAAATAATAACTATACCCGAGAGGCTATTAAACAGTGATTGCACTCGGCCCTGATAGGCAATATCAGTCATTTCCTGGGCTAAAGTTGTAATTAATGCCCATGATGAAAATGAAAAGCCAATTAAAAAATGATAAAAAATAGCTAAATTATTATCTAATGTATGACTAAACAAATAAAAACCTACTATCCCTAGAATAACTTGTCCAATAATGACTTTTAAAACAGAAAAGTAAGAGGCACAGTAAGGTGCAATAAAACCGCCTAAGATGATACCTAATGATAATCCTGATTCAAGCCAACCAAATTGACCTACACTACTATGCAAAACAGTTTTGGCATACGGCGCTAATAAAACAGGTGCAGTCATATAACTTATAAAAAATAAGCCTTGTGTTAAATAAATAAGAAATAGTGGCAATCTTTGTTTTATGTAATGCCATCCCTGAACAAATTGCAAACCAAATGATTCATTAGTCAAAGATTTTTGCGCCCGTTGTGGTAACTTAATTTTTATTAGGATTACTGTTGCCAACAAATAACAAAGGGCATTTATCATAAAGCAAGCGGTAAAAGAGGTCGTCGCTAAAATAAGCCCAGCGCATCCCATGCCTGCAACAGCGCCTATTTCATAAGCCATATCGGCAAGTGCATTGCCATAGAGTAAATCTTTATTAGAAACTAACTCACGTACGAAACTCATCGCTGCTGGAACATATGCTGCTAAAAGCGTCCCTAAAACTGCTGCTAATATATAAATTGCTAGTGGTGTTTCATAATCATTTCCTAAAAGGGCAAAGCCAAAAAGACAAATAGTTCGGGCGGCGTTAACAGCTATTAATAAATATTGCCGATTCCATCTATCTACCAAGACGCCACATAAAGAGCCAAATAAAACGTTAGGCAGCCAAAAACATGTCATTAATAAAGCTGTAGAAACGACTGAAGCATCAAAATGCATCAGCACCCAAACCATAATAATGTATGTTAAGCCATTACCAAACATAGCTAACATACAGCTTAATGTGTATTGCCTAAAGCTTTTTTGGCGCAAAAGGCGATATTGTTCTTTAAACATAGCAATACCATCATCAAAGAATTAGATTAATTAGATGGCTTCCTGCGCTCGCAAAGATGCTAACAACTTATTCGATATGTCCTCTTAAAGAGGTGACATTATGTGAAGATTAATGAGCGTAGGCTACCCATCAAATATTAAAGCAAGGTGCCTGATTTTCTTGTTATTAGTAACAATCTGTTCATGAGATTAAACGAAAGTGTTATTATCAAATCAAAATGAATTTAAAAGAAAATTTCTGTTTTATATTAACACAAAAATTAATTACTGCCAAATTAGAAAGTACTAAGAAACTCGATTTTAATTATCTCTAATAGTTAAAATTCAGCCTTTTTACCGAACCAATATTTAAAAATATTGTTAAAGAAAATAGCAATATCATTGTGTTGTTATCTAAATCAAGTATCATAAATATTCTATTGACTCTATTACTATAGAAAATTAACGAGCAGTAATTTACTCGGAGAAGTGGTTTGCAGAATATCTAATAACAGTATTGAGAAATAAAATGTCTAGTTTTTTTTTAATCTTAGTTAATTTTGCAGCATTGCTCTGGTCAGCAAGTCACCTAGTCTCAGGTGCGTCTGGATTAGCTTATTATTATCGCCTACCGCCGCTATTAATAGGTTTTACCTTAGTTGCCTTAGGTACATCAGCACCTGAAATTATGATAGCAATTCGTGCTTCTTTCGATGGTTTGACTGATATTGCTGTAGGCAATGCTATTGGCTCTAATATTGCTAATATTGGGTTTGTGCTTGGCCTTATTGCACTAATAAGACCTCTTAAAGTTCAATCGTCTTTCTTGCAACGTGAATTTCCTTTACTTTTTATAGCGATGTTATTTATCTATTCACTCATGCTGGATGGTTACATAAGTATTATTGATAGTTGTTTATCATTATTAGTATGCTTACTATTTATCGGCTATTTATTATATACGCTCAAAAATTCGACTGCAGAGCGACAGATTGCTGAAGAATTTCGTCAAGCTACTTTACGCAAACATTCATTACGAAATTATATACTTAGCTTATGCGTAGGTCTTATCGTAGTTCCTATTAGCGCAAAATTCCTTGTTATTAATAGCTCGCACTTAGCTCATCAATTCGGACTTAGGGATTTATTTATTGGACTAACTTTAACAGCTGTAGGCAGTAGCTTACCTGAACTTACTACATCTATTCTAGCAATTAGAAAAGGGGCTGATGATATAGCTATAGGGACAATTTTAGGCGCCAATGTATTTAATTTACTTGCAGTATTGGTCTTTCCTGGAATTATTCATCCCGCCTTAATTAGCCATGCCATTTTATGGCGGGATATGCCAGTTATGTTTCTAACCACACTTATTCTTTTATGGATTAACACTCGCCATAAAAAAATTACACGTTGGCATGGTGGTCTTTTAATTTTGGTCTATTGTTGCTATATCATGTCACTTATTATTAGCGCAACACATTAAAGAATGGCTTAAACACTTTCGATTGTTTTTGTAGTCATTAAAATTTTTACCGCTTCAACCGCTTCAGGTTGTCCTTGAGCAGCAGCGCGCCTTATCCAATACCAGGCTTTTCGACGATCCTCAACTACTCCTCTGCCATAATAATACATATAACCTATTGCATATTGAGCATCACATTGGCCCTTGTGAGCTTCAGGTTTTAAGCGGATAAATGCTTTACGATAATCTCCTGCTTTGAAACAGCTGATACCTTGGGAAAAATCAGACGATCTTATACTTACACAAGCTATTAATACTATACTTAGTACTGCCAACAGAGCCATTCGAACAACTCTCTGCATAACGTTATTCCTCACTGATTAAAGGCTTTGCTGGTTTATTAAAGAGCAATTCAATTTTTGGTAAACTTAAGCTCTCTAAAGAACCATTATATAAAACAACCACTCCATTTTCATTAATACGTTTAACTACTGCGCCACCAGGTAGTGTATCACCAACTAGATAAGATCGCTCTTCTCCTGTGGTATCTTTAATAATAACTTGAGAAGCTTCGGGATTAAGTGAAAACATAATACCTACTAACTCCACATCCAGCGTTGATTCTTTGATATCTGCCTCATTAATCACTGGTATATAATCGCCGAAAAGAGGCTTAGTAAAAACAATTGAGTTATTAGTAATTTTAATTTGTTTAGAGTTAACAAAAGTAGGCTGCACTGTTACATTTTCTGCCAAGTCCTGTTGTAGAAAATTCATTATCTGATAAAGAAATAAGCTTGTCATAATAAGGAAAATTATTATAGCAATTAATTTTTGGGATTCAGACACAGATAAAAACAATTTTCGCCATTCCATAAATTCATTTATAACCTAAAAACTAACATACTTAAGCATACTTAGTAACCTTATTCTATAAAGTATAGTTATCTAAAGCAAAAATTAATTATAAAATCCAACGTTTAATCATTATCCATTAAGTTAAATCAAAGATAAACCCGAAAGGTATATGGATATGTATTATAGGATTAGCAGAGTTAAGCTTTGCAAGAGCCCCTTTAATGTATTAAAATTATACAAATTGACCTTTATTTAATTTATATGCCTAATTATAATATTCGCCGCGCAGATCTTAAAGTTCCGAACATGCGATTTAAATCGAACAATAAGGATGTTACAAGACCTATAACCGATCGTGAGCACGCTGTCATACAAAATACGCGATGGGGCGCCATGGCTACATTGAATATGTTACACCCTGGATCGCCGTTGTTCCCTGCAGCCCAAGTGGATGGCGTTACTGCTTTACCTGAAGAGGGTAAGCAACAAATGGAGTTAAAAGCTGAGTACATATATAAAATGTTTAAGGAAGGCGTTGGTTGTTTAGCATTGCAAGAGGTACCTGATCCTTCAAGCCAAAACTTTAAATATTTAATCAATAAATTAAAAGAGCTTGACCGCGGTTCTAATTTAATTGATACAGATGCCTTAGCGTCACAATGGCAAAAAACAAGGGGACATAAGTTTGGCACGTCACTTTTATATAATCCTAGGGTGTTTACACTATCGAAAGAAGCAAAACCCATTTTAGATAATCGTGGAGCACGCTATGAATTAACCCATAATGTAACAGGGGAAAAAGTCCCCTTAGCCAATCTGCATGGGCATTTTAGAGAGCAAGCCAAAACGACTAAATATATCAATAACTTTAATGGCATTTGCCTAGGGGATTCTAATGTTTCTGACTTCAAGCCAAGCACTGATCCTCAAACTATTCAATCTGCTGAAAAGCCTACAGTACAAATTAATGGCCAAACTCGTTCCGCTAGAACATTTGATATTTTTCAAGATAATATTAGTAGAAAATTTGACCCTAATTTTACGCCAAACACGACAAATATAGTTAAATCACCTGGCATACCACCTTCTGGATTCAAACCTCAAATCATACCAATAGATAGAGCTCTAGCTAAAAACCAATTAGCTAGCTTTTTAAATTATCTTAAACAAACAAATAATCATGCTTTAATTGAAAATGGTAGAATTAAAGGCGTGCAATTGACTACACCACAAGGAAGTAAACAATCACAAATAAAGATTAGTAATCAGCAAGTCTATCAAGCTTACGAAAACTTCAGAAAACTTAAAAAGCAAACAATGTCACCTATGAGTCAGCCACCTACTCAAATAAAATATTCGGGAGCATTAGTCCTTAAAAATCATAGAGGGGATAATTACGTAACGAGCGTTGATACCCTCAGTGATGGTAGTTATAGAATTAATGGGTTGAATTGTCGAGGTGAGCCTCGCTCTATCACCATTGATAAAACCGGTAAAGCTAGAGGATTTCATAATACTTTTTTAACGCCTGCTGAAATGCAGATGTATCAAGAAAGGAAAGCCATTTTCACGCATTTTAACATAGACCCTTCAGTCTCATTAAGTAGTAAGCTTCCTGAAGTAATACCGTCAAAACCTAAGACATTAGTCATTAATGGTCATGGAGCTAAGCTTTCTGAAACAATATCGCTCGATAAGCAGCATAGTATTACCACGCCTGGAAAAATGGAGAACAATTATGTCGTTAGCTTTACTGACGGACATCGTCATTTAGAAGAAATGACTCACAAAGGACAGATTTGGCCTATTACCGATGGTAATGGAGCACAACTCAATTGGCATCAGTATCAAGATACAGTTCATAATATTCGTATCTCGCCTCTCCAAAGTAACTACAATTTTTTAACATTTAAAAATTCGTTAATTGAAGGTAAAACAGGATGGGAAAAGCTAACAACACCACCTCATGATGTTCTTGAACGTGGTGCCTTAGCTGTTAAACAACAAGATGGCAAAATTGTTATTTACGAAGGCCAAGCGCTAAGAAACTATTTACAAAGTAATAATAAGTCAGATAAACCAATCTGTTTTTGCGATAAAGAGCTTGGTAAAATAAAGCCGCTAGGTACTACTAGCCTTGCTGAGATTTATAGTGCTGTATCATTAATTGATGAATTTAAAGCCTCAGGTACAAATATCGTTGTTGCAACATGTAGCCCTACTACAGAAAAAAATGTTAACTCAATAACGGTAAGAACTGACATGCCAGCTATGCCTTTTCAAGCTAGGCAAGGTACTGATTTTAAGCCAACCGCGACTAAATTTACTCTTCGAGATCCCTATGGTAATAACTACGTAACCAGCGTCGAACCATTTAATGGTGGTTATAGAATAAATGGCGAAAACTGCCGAGGTGAGCCACGTTCATTAATTATAGACAAGAATGGTATTCCTCAGGGTCATACGCCAGGAAGATTAAGCATTGTCGAAAGACAGATGTTTGAGAATAAAGATAAAATATTAGCTCACTTCAATACGCCTGTAGCGTTACCAAATCCCACGACTGATTTTCTTAACAAGTTAAACCAACATATCAATGTACTTTCAGCGCAGACAACGGGGCCAAGTTCTACAACACAAAATTTTAAATCACAAATGGCTAATGCATGTAGTTCTGTTCCGCAAGAAGTGAGAATCCATGCAGCTAAAAAAATGATTCAAGCATTACAGGAACCCACAAATAACAATATAAAGTTCTCTATTGATGAGGTAAAAGCGTTAAGATCGTTTCCATTAGGAAACTACCTTAAAGATTTTGAAAAAAATCACTCTTTACCAAGACAATTTTTAAGAGATGAAGCTCAAATGAGTAATTCAAATTTACAAAAGTTAGATTATTCTTCTGGCCAACTATCTTACTAATCTAATAAACTAACTAACTATTTAAGTTATGAGATTAATAATTAATTAACTTAGACTCTGCTAAACTTCTTTCAATAGTTAACTAGATTTTGTTTGGAAAATAAAATAAGGAAATTACAGAATGACTTATCAACAAGAACCATTTATGGTATTAGCCACAATGTCACGTTGGTATGTAATCTCTCGCGCTATACATACTGTTGCACAGCTTGGAATAGCTAATTATCTGTCAGAAGTCCCTATAACAGTAGAAGAGCTAGCAGAAAAAACCCAGACAAAACCAGAATTATTAGCTCGCTTGTTAAGATTTTTAAGTGCTTACAAGATCGTTAAATCTCACCAAACTGGTTACTCTCTAACGGAGTTATCTAAACCACTACGTGATGATGATCCTCATTCTATACGTGAAGTCTTATGTATGGTTGATGATAGTTGGTGGCAAGCTTTTTCTAAACTGGATGTGAGTTTGAAAACGGGAGAATCCGCTTTTTACCATCAACATCATGATCATTTTTTTAATTTTTTAAGTAAAAATCCACAAAAACAAGCCAATTTTGATCGTGGAATGGCCAAGTTATCAACTTATGATGATGACACCATTAGCAAGGTATATGATTTTTCTCAAGTAAAGAGTATTGTTGATATGGGCGGTGGCCGAGGTGGTATGGTTAAATCGATTGTTAAGCATTATCCTTTAGTTAGAACGATACTCTTTGATACCCCCTTTGTTATTGATCAACTAAACCCAGATGATTTTCCACCCAATGTGGAATTAGTTGCTGGCGATTTTTTAAAAGAGATACCACTTGCTGACGCTTATTTATTTAAAGGCGTATTACATGACTTTAATGATCAACTCATGCAACAAATAATTACAAATTGTGCTAACCGAATGCCTAAAACAGCGAGCTTATTTATTGCCGAACAAGTCATGCCAGATGATGACGAACCGCATCCTAATAAAACCATGGATATTGTCATGATGGTATTATTAAATGGCAGACAACGTACACTAACCGAATGGCGAAAGACAATTGAACCATTAGGTTTTCACTTTGAAGAGAGCTATAGCACATCAAGTTTATTTACTTTAATGAAATTTAGCATAGCCTAGATAGTTTCTATAGCATAGTTCACTAAGCTTAGATGAGATGCAAGAGGTGAAAGAACTATAATTAATACACGACTAAAGCCTAAAGAACTTGCAACGTAATATAAATTTACAGGCGATGCTAAATTATTTATTGCCAGTTATGGAGCACTGACTGGAAAAGATATTTTGGGTCAAACTGAGTTTTTAAATTTTTCCAGTCATCATAGCGATGCTCAAAATGTCTTTGCCAATAATGGTTATTTACTTCTTTACCTAAATAACCAGATAGATAACGCTTGCCGCCTTGCGGTAAAAATCGTTTATCAAGATTTTCTATCGCTTCTAAACAACTAGGTATTAACGCAGCAGGTATACCAGGATTTAAAATCATTACTGCAAAAATATCCTCCTCGGACGGTAACATAAGAAACCCATTTGGTTGCTTAGAAGCAATTGGAACAACTTGTAAAATAGGGACATAGTGCAAAGGTAGAGAAGCTAAGAAGTCCTGAAAATTCTCAAATAATACCTGCTTAGGGACAAAGCATTCATACCAAGGATGAGGTAGTTCCCATTGGCCTGTTAACTTCATTAATTGAAAACGGCCATCATGACGATGTAAATAATTTTTAATAGGTTCATCTTGTATATGCAAAATCTTCCAAGGACTAACTTGTGGAATACTAGAAAGTTCCGGCGCTCGCTCTGTAAACTCCATTGAAACATGTAAAGCAAATAACCATTGTGCAAAGGGTTTTCTACCAGCTGAGGTTAATTTTGCACCCTGAACTGCGGGAGAACAAAAACATTCTATATAATCGGCACATTGTCTAAATAAAGCTAAATCATGCAGCCATTCTTTTTCATCTAGGTAAGCTAAGAAAAAGGTTCGAACCTGATTTTTACAGGGCTTAAGCTTAATACAAGCCTTTGTAATTATACCAAATTGGCCCTGCCCCCCTAAGCATGCATGAAATAGTGCTGAATTAGAATCAACTTGTAAAAGATTACCATCAGCTGTAATGATTTCTAACGCTTGCACATGATTTACCGCACTGCCATATTGAAATGAAGCGGCCCCTACGCCGCCAACAGATAATACGCCGCCGATTGATAAGCCGCAATTATAAGGCGTAATATAGGGTATTTGATTATGTTGTAACGATATATCTATCAATGCTGACCAACTTGCATTGCCATCAACCCAAATTAATTGATCTTCACACCCGTAAATAGAATCAAGCATTACTGTATTTATTATAACGCCAGCTAAAGATAAAGACTGCCCACACTGACTCAGACCATTACCTCGAATGGTCATTGGTAAGTTGTTTTCATTAGCAAAGGCTACAAATTCTTGCAGTGATTTCATATCTTTTGGAATAAATATTGCTTTTGCCTCTGCGGAAATTAATCTACCAAAGTCTTCCTTAAAGGAATTTAAATGATCTGCATCCTCGTAAAAAGAGGTAGGAAATTTTTGTTTACATTGCTGTAAATGATGCTGCTCCCAAGTCCTTTTTTGCATGCTCTATCCTTAATATCCCTTTCTTATTAAATGTATCAGACAAACTAATAAACAGCTAATAAGTAGGTTAACTTAAACCTTAATAATTTATCTTTATGGTAATGTGCTAAATTAAACTATCTAATTAAATTTTCAATGAAAAACTATGAATTATTAAATTGTTGGGATATTAATTAGCTGCTAGTTGCTATCCATTATTTAAAAATTGACTTTAACACAAGATACCTGCTTAGGGGTAACCACTTTATTTTACCTTCAATAGCTAATGCTTGAAGTTAGAGTTACCATTCCCTTACTTTACCTTCATGCCAAAAAAGGCCAGATTTTTTTGATAAGTGTACTAAATCATATAATTCTTGGGCAACGGTACTTGCTAATTTTGGGGCATTTTGTGTTCCCATATCTGTTTTTACCCAGCCTGGGTCAAAACTTGAAACAATAATATTAGAAAGCCTCTCAGCTAATAATTTTGTATACATATTCAGACAAACTTTAGATAGCTTATAAAGCGGTGCGTAAGGTGAATCATTTGAACTAAAAGCGCCCCACCCAGATGATATGTTGATAATTTGACCTTGATTAACGATTTTTTTTAAGCAACTTTCAGTTAATTCAATTGTACCAAAAACATTAATATCGAATGTTTTTCTAAGCTCGTCTAAATTGATCTTTACCTCCTGCCAATGATCTAGTAAGACTGCAGCATTATTAATTAAAACATCAATTGAACCTATTTGATTGACAAAGTGAGTTATGGCTTGAGAATTTGCTAAATTAAGCGCATGAATAGTTAAGCCTGGATGTTTTAACTTACTGTGGCCTGTAGTCGATGTTCCAATAACCTGCCAACCTTTATCAAGAAATAGCTTAGCAGTTTCTAAACCAATACCTCGACTGGCACCGGTAATTAATATTTTTTTCATCATGATAATACACTTAATAAGCAATTCTTTTAACTATAGTCGATGTAAGTTAATTTAAATATTAAATTTTTAAGCGACTTGATTTCTTTATTTTTATTAAGATATTCTGCTTACGCTAAAAATTATATTAGGAGTAACAATGAAACGGATTTTAACTACAGGCTTATGTCTATTGGCCTTGCAAAGCTATGCAGATATTTTCTCTTCTGCTGAAATTGACTTACTTAAAAAAAATTTTCTTGCCAATATTAATGATCAAGGCGCTGTAGTCGCTTCACCGTCTCAAGTTTATCCCAACTATTATTTTGATTGGATTCGAGATGCAGCAATCACGATGGATTTAATTGAAACTTGGTATGAGAAAGATCATCATTTTGAAGATAAGCAAAGACTTTTAAATTATGTTAATTGGACTCAAAAAGTTCAAAATCAAATTGATCCTCTACCTGGCCAGCATATCCTAGGTGAGCCTAAATTTTACTTAAATGGCTTGCCTTTTGATGGCCCTTGGGGCCGCCCGCAACATGATGGGCCTGCACTTAGGGCTCTCACTCAAATTCATTTTGCCCAAGTTTTACTTAAAGATAATGAGTTAGATTATGTCAATACTCATCTTTATAATGCAAACCCTCTCTCTTCATCGCCAGGTACTATCACAACTGATTTAGATTTTGTGGCTACGCATTGGCAAGAAGATAACTTTGACTTATGGGAAGAAGTTTATGGCCATCATTTCTTTACCGAAATGGTACAAAGGAAAGCCTTGCTAGAAGGCGCTCAATTAGCAAGACAACTTCATGATGAATCACGCGCTATTTATTATGAAACAGAAGCAAAACGGATTACCCAAGATCTTAATTTATTTATTGATAAAAAAAATAAAATTATTCAAGCAACTCGCCCGCCCCATCCTGGCCGACAAAAGACACTAGAATTAGATACCTCAGTAATATTAGCCACTTTATTAGGTAATACGCATGATAATGTCTTCGCTCCAGCAGATGATTATATTAAAAATACTGCCTTAGCATTAAAGGAGCAATTTCAAACCTATCCCATTAATGCAGGTCATACTGATGGTATTTTATTTGGTCGTTATATTGATGACCTCTATGATGGCTATGGTGATAGCGAAGGAAACCCTTGGTTTATTCTAACAGCAACTATGGCAGAATATTACTATACGATAGGGACTATGTTACCTAACAAAGATAAAGCACTTTTCACTTCTTATCTAAAACAAGGCGATCAATACCTAAACTTAATTAAAAAATATGCACCTAATTTATATATCAGTGAACAGATAAATCGCTACACAGGTGAACAACAAGGTGCTTATTCATTGACCTGGAGCTATATCTCTGTATTACGAGCTATAAAAGTACGTGAGCAATTAAATAATATGATTGTAGCAAGCTAATTTCCTAATTAACTCAAAAATTAATACCGCGGTATAATCGCGGTATTTAAATTTTAAATACTTAACAACCTATTTCCTATTAAATTGGAAATATATTTAACGAATTATTTTCTATGAAATCATGTTCGGCTAGCAAATAAAATAATCCACTTATTTTACTTCACTTTTCTCTAACTCTTGACATTAACGTTACGTAATCCTTTATCGTTTTAGTGTCACTTAAGGAGTAGCTATGTCTTTAACGGTAAAACAATTAGCTAAAATTTCTGGTATTAGTACGAGAACACTACGTTTTTATGATCAAATTGGTTTATTAAAACCTGCGTTTTATGGCAGTAATAATTACCGCTATTATGAAGAAGATCAATTACTGATATTACAGCAAATTTTGTTTTATCGTGAGTTAGGTTTTTCGCTTAATGAAATCCAAAAAATAATCTGCAGTCATGACTTCGATAAACTTGAAGCATTACATGCACACAAGGAAGCTTTGCTGAAAAATTTAAATAAAACTAAGGCTCTCCTTAAGACAATTGATAAAACGATTGCCCATATTAGAGGAAAAGTAATCATGAGTGAAATTGAAATGTACGAAGGCTTTAATGCCGATAAACAAGCAGAATATGAAAAATATTTAGTTGCAAAAGGAGGATTAACCCAAAAAGAAATTGATGCAAGTTGGAAAAAAGTGAGTCACTGGCAAAAACAAGATTGGGAAGCTCACCAGGAAGAAGGAAATGCTATTAATCAAGAATTAGTCATGGCTATTGAGGCCGGCTTATTGCCAGAGGATGATAAAGTTCAGAAAATAATTAAACGACATTATAATTGGGTTAAAAAATTTTGGACTCCAACGCAGGAAAGCTATATTGGCCTTAGTCAGATGTATCTAGAACATACAGATTTTAAGCAATTCTATGAAAATATCCATCCAAAATTACTCGATTTCTTAATTGCAGGCATGACTATTTATGCTAATAAAGTGTTAGATTAGATATATCTATACTATTTGAGGATGCCACGGCGCAGCCGTGTCATCCAAATAAAGAAATTATAATGTGGGTGCTAAATCTGGTCGTTCTATAGTCGCATCATTTTCGCTAACTTGTTGCTCGCGGCCTAGATAGCGAAGCGGTTTATTATCCATTAAATAAGCTTCAATGGCTTCAAGACTTATATTTTTAGTTTCAGGCATCCAGTAATAGGAATAAATAAAGCCTAGAAAACAAATTACGCCATACATTAGGAATGTATATTCTATACCAATTTGGCTATATAAAATTGGAAAGCTAAAGACCATTAATGTGTTAAATCCCCAATTGCTCATTGATGATAAACCCATGCCCGCACCTCGAACATGCAAGGGGAAAATTTCTGCCATCGCAATATGAGGAATAGGTCCAAGACTTATAGCGAATGAAAAGATATAAACTGTTAAGCAGAGCACCGACAGATAAGCTAAAGCACTTACCTGCAATAAGGAAAATAAACTTAATGCAGTAAGACTAATAAACGTACCCGCAAAACCAAACAGCAATAGCTTTCGTCTGCCAATTTTATCAACCCAAAAGATAGCAAGTATAGTAACTAAAACATTCACTAAACCGATACCCATTGTTGCTAAAATTTGCCCCATCGTATTAGTAAAGCCTAAATTTTTAAAAATCTCTGGTGCATAATAAATAATGACATTAATGCCACTTAGTTGCTGTAAACAGAATAATATAACGCCTAAAAGTAATACTGGTAGTAGCCGTTTTTGAAATAGTAAGCGCCAATTTTTACCATTATGCGGCTCTTTGGCAAGCGTTTCTTCTATATCATTTAATTCTTGATCAACAGAATTATCCGCACGCAATCTTTTTAAAGAGCGAATGGCTAGGTTATGCTTACCTACACTACAAAGCCATCGAGGTGATTCTGGCAAAAATAAAATGCCTACTGTTAAAATTAATGCCGGAATCGCGCTAGAAGCAAACATAGCGCGCCAAGCTTGTTGTTCTATGAGCAAATAATTAACAGCATAAGCGCAAACTATCCCAATTGTAATGGCTAATTGATAAATAGCGACTATTGCCCCTCTTAATTTCATGGGTGCTGTTTCTGCTAAGTATAGAGGTGTTGTTACTGCAGCAATGCCAATAGCAAGGCCTAAAATAAATCGAGAAGTTATTAGAATTGTTTCAGTATTAGCAAGCGCTGCGCCGCCAGCACCTAATAGAAAAAAGAAGCCTGCAAAAGATAAGGTTGTGCGCCTACCTATATATTTTGTAAAACGAGAAGCAATTAACGCACCTATAAACATGGATCCAAATAAAGCGCCAAAAGGCAGCGCTGAGGTCATAATACCTACATGTGTATGGGTAAGTGAAAAATGATTTTTAACAAGATCTAATGACCCTGCAATAATGCCTTCATCATAACCGAATAAGAAACCTGCTACTGAACCGATAATTGCTACCAACCAAGCCATATTCAATCCTTACTTTTAGTCAAATTTTTAATTATGAACGGCCTAAATATTAACTTTTGGAAATAACTTAGTATTAATCATGAAATCATTAACTGAGCTTTAAAAGATTTAATTTAGATGTCAGTAATAAAAATTTGAAAATTAAAGAGTGCATCTTCGTAAATATTCTACATTCTAAAACGTTAATTTTTTTGTAGTACTGATTTACCTAAAACACTAGTTGCCTGAGTTATAGCTGTTGAACTTAGCATTCTAATTTTCTCCCAATTTTTTGATTTTACTGCTTCTTCAGGAACGATCCAAGAACCACCAACGCAAGAAACATTTGGGAGGTTCAAGTAATCTAAGAAGTTACGTTCACTAATGCCGCCAGTAGGACAAAAATGAACATTTGGAAATGGGCCATGAATTGAATCTAACATGTTAACCCCGCCTACTACTTCAGCAGGAAAAAACTTAAAATGATTAAAACCAAATTGCAACCCTTCCATTAATTCAGAAATACTAGCAATACCAGGAATTAATGGGATTGTCGAGTCTTTTGCTGTTTGTAATAATTCTCTAGTCAAACCAGGACTAATAGCAAACTGAGCGCCCACTTGAATAACCTGCTCTAATTGAGTTGGTGATGTTACCGTTCCAGCCCCAACCAATATATCTGGAAATTCCTGTCTTAATCGATGAATAATTTCTAAGGCACTTGCTGTTCTTAAAGTGACTTCAAAAAGAGTAATACCGCAGCTAATTAAGGTCGTGGCTAAAGGAATAGCATCTTCAACATGACGTATAACCAAGACAGGAATGATAGGTCCCTGACTAAATAAAGTATCCGGTTGTAGTGACCAATTATTTAAAGACATACGCTTCACTTTCCATAATTTGTTTTAGATAAAGAGCAGCACCCAGAAGGCCAGGTTGCTCCGCGGTAATAACATAGGTTGGTATTTGCTTATTTAGTTCACTAAATCGTCCTTTTGATTCAAAGCGAGCCCTAAATTCACTATGTTCCATTAAGGGTAATAGTTTAGGTACTACGCCACCTGTAATATAGACGCCACCAAAGGTGCATAAACGTAAAGCTAAATCACCGGCATAGCTTCCTAAACTTGCAAAAAACTGATCAATGACTACCGTGGCCAGTTCAGATTTGCCGTTTAATGCTAAATTTACTATTTCTGCAGCAGATAAATGAGAAACATCTAATTTCTGATAAGCCGCGATTGCTAAGTACAAATTTTCTAATCCCGGACCAGATAGTAAACGCTCTGAAGAAACATGCCCAAACTTATTAGTTAAAAAACGATGAATGAACCATTCTTGATCATTTTGTGCAGCCCATCCTGTATGCCCTCCCTCACCTGATAAAGGCATAAAACCGGAGGGTGTAGGAACTAAATGGGCAACGCCCAAGCCGGTTCCTACACCTAGCATCACCATAGGTTTTGTAATATCAATATCACCTGAGCCAATTTTTACTTTTTCCTCAGGGGTTAAAACAGGTAAACTCATAACAGCTGCGGTTAAGTCATTAAGTACCTGTAATTCGCTAAATCCTAAATTATCTTTTAGTTTGTTAACTGAAAAATGCCAATTTAAGTTGGTCATAAATACTTGATCGCTAATAACAGGGCACGCTATAGCAATAGAGGCATATTTTATATCCAGAAGATTATGCATAGTGCGGTAATGAACTAATGCCTCTTCTAGGTTTGGAAAATTTGCGCAAGGAAAAACGGCAACTTCATCAACTGCTAAATTAATTAAATTAACCCGGCTAAATCGAGCATTAGTACCGCCAATATCAGCAGCAATGGCATAGACACATGTTTCGTGAGCAAGTTGAGTACTCATAAATAATCCTCAGTAACAAACAAACTACAAGCACCCTGCTCAGCTCCAGTTAATTGTGTACGCAGGCAGCCAAATAATTCACGTCCCATACCTTGATAATAGTCGGAAGTATCAAGTTTTGCCGGTGCTCGTGCAATTAGTTCCTCATCAGAAATAAGAAGTTGCAAAATACCTTGCCTGCTGTCAAGCAAAATTAAATCGCCTGTCTGAATTTTAGCAATAGCGCCTTCATCCAGTGCTTCAGGCGTTACATGCAATGCCGCCGGCACATTTCCAGAGGCACCGGACATACGTCCATCTGTAACCAGTGCCACATGAAAACCTCTATTTTGTAATACTGATAACTGCGGAGTCAACTGATGTAACTCAGGCATACCGCAAGCTTTTGGACCTTGAAAGCGAATAACGACAACACAATCCTTATTTAATCTTCCCGCTTTAAATGCTTCCATAAATTCATCTTGGCTGGTAAAGACTTCTGCTTTAGCTTGCACAACTAAATTATCTTTATTAAGCGCTGAAGTTTTAATAACAGCCCGGCCAATATTACCTGATAAAACTTCTAATCCACCATGGCTGCTAAAAGGCTCTTTAGCAGAACGAAGCACCTCGTCATCTAACGTTACTGAAGGACCATCTACCCATTGTAATTGACCATCACGCAAAATAGGCTGTTTTGTATAATGCTGTAAACCTAGACCTACTACGGTCTGCACATCTTCATGAAGCAAATCAGCTTCTAATAAAGTATTGATTAAGTAAGCCATACCGCCAGCACGGTGAAAATGATTAATATCTGCACTGCCATTAGGATAAATTTTAGCAACAAGAGGTGTTACTTTGGATAAATCAGCAAAATCATCCCAATTAATTATAAAACCTGCAGCTCGTGCAATCGCTACAAGATGCATAGTGTGATTTGTAGAGCCACCTGTAGCTAATAGGCCAATAATGCCATTAACAATTGATTTTGCCTCAACGATGTGGCCAATAGGTAAGTAATGATTACCTAAATCAGTTAAACTCATGACTTGTTTAGCAGCAGCTCGAGTTAACGCCGTCCGTAAAGGTGTATTTGGATTAATAAATGATGAGCCAGGTAAATGTAAACCCATCATTTCTACAATAAGTTGGTTAGAATTAGCTGTACCAAAAAATGTACATGTGCCAGAGGTATGATAGGAGGCAGCTTCGGCGTCTAATAAAACTTCCCTGTCAACCTTGCCTTCAGCATATAATTGACGAATACGCGCTTTTTCTTTGTTAGAAATACCAGAAGGCATAGGTCCTGCTGGAACAAAAACAAAGGGCAAATGACCAAAACTTAACGCTGCAATTAATAATCCAGGAACAATTTTATCACAAATGCCAAGCATTAAGCCGCCATCAAATAAATTATGGGATAAAGCGATAGCAGTAGATAATGCGATAACATCTCGGCTCATTAAACTTAAATCCATACCTGGCTGGCCTTGGGTTACGCCATCACACATCGCAGGTACACCGCCAGCAAACTGAGCTATCCCACCTATTTCGTTAATTGCTTCTTTAAGAATGGCTGGATATGACTCATAAGGTTTATGAGCTGATAAAACATCATTATAAGCAGAAACAATAGCAATATTAGGTTGCACTAATTGACGCATGACTAATTTATCACCTTCTCGACAAGCAGCAAAACCATGCGCTAAATTACCGCAATGTAATGCACCTCGATGTGGGCCTTTTAAGCGTGCTTTTTCTAAACGTGCCAAATAGCGCGCGCGGCTGTTTGTGCTTCGCTTAATAATACGCTCGGTGACTTGTTTAATAGTTGTATTCATAAATATCTCACTAAGGCGAAAACATCACTTGCAGCTCAATAGCTGGATTATGTAAAAAAGCTCGAACAGGCATAGCAAGAGTATCCTGCCCCGAAGCAGCTTCTTTAAGCACAGCTAGTTTATTTCCACCTACTAAAAGTAAAAAGATAAAACGACTATTTAATAATCTATTTTTAGTCAATGAAATTCGCGTGTAGGGTGCTGTTGTGGGTTTAACAACAATGACTGAAGTATCTGTAGTTAAGCCTGCTTGAATTTCCTTACTACAAGGAAAAAGCGATGCGGTATGGCCATCTTCACCCATACCCAAAATAACAGCGTCAAATTGAGGTAAGCAGTCTAGGCGAGCAGTAATTTCCTCAATATTTTTTTCAAGTTCATTACTTTTAGGTAATAAACTAATGTATTTTGCTTTCGCCGCTTTATTTATGAGTAGATGACGCTTTAACATTCCTTCGTTACTGTCATTAGAACTAACTGGCAACCAACGTTCGTCAGCAAGGAGAATGGTTACTTTATCCCAAGCTAAATCTGCCTCAGAGAGAAGATTAAATAAAGATTGCGGTGTTTTACCGCCTGATACGACTAAATAGGCATGACCGCGTATCGCTATCGCCTCTGTTAAAATAGATTTTAATTTATTACAAAAATAACTATTTAAACTAGCAGAATCATTAAATTGCTGTAAATGCATATTACTCATCCCAATTTCTGCCATCACGTGCTAATAAAGAAGTTGCTGCAGCTGGTCCCCATGTACCAGCTTGATAAGCTCGCGGAGGCTCATTATATACTTGCCAGGCTTCTAAAATACTATCAACCCATTTCCAAGCAACCTCAACTTCATCTCGGCGTACAAATAAACACTGGTTGCCTAACATAGCTTCTAATAATAAACGTTCATAAGCATCAACAATACGTTCAGCTTTAAACGTTTCATCAAAACTTAAATCAAGTTTACTTTGCTGCAACTGCATGGTTTCACCTAAACCTGGAATTTTATTAATAATTTGAATTTCAACACCTTCATCAGGCTGCAGACGAATAATTAATTTATTTGCTTTTAAGTTCTTATAAGTTTTATGAAATATATTATGAGGCTGTGGCTTAAATGAGATTAATATCTCACTGTACTTCCTCGGCATACGTTTACCAGTACGTAAATAAAAAGGAACGCCTGCCCAGCGCCAATTATCAATAAAAACTTTTAAAGCAACAAAGGTTTCAGTTGTGCTTGCTTTTGCTTCATTTTCTTCTAAATAACCAGGAACTGCACGACCTCCAACAAACCCACTCGCATATTGACCACGTACTGTCATTTCATGCACATTTTCTAAAGTAATAGGCCTTAATGCTTTGAGTACTTTTAACTTTTCATCACGAATATTATTAGCATCTAAGCTAACTGGTGGCTCCATTGCTATAAGAGCTAGAATCTGTAGAAGATGATTCTGCACCATATCTCGCATTTGTCCGGCATTGTCATAATAGCCCCACCGCCCTTCAACACCGACTTCTTCTGCAACTGATATTTGTACATGATCAATGGCATTATAGTCCCAATTTGTTGCAAAAATTGCATTGGCAAAACGTAACACCAATAAATTTAATACTGTTTCTTTGCCTAGATAATGATCAATGCGATAAATTTGACTTTCTTTAAAATATTGCGCAATTTGATCATTAATAGTAATAGAAGAGGCTAAATTATGGCCGATAGGTTTTTCTACAACAACACGAGCCGGATCTTTAGCTAAGCCAACATTAGCTAATCCTTCACTAATATAACCAAACAAAGAAGATGAGGTTGCAAAATAACTCACAGCAATACGTGACTTAGGATCTGTTATTTCTTTAAGTTTAGTATAATCTGCTATTTGAGTCAGATCGATTTGTACATAATATAGTTTCTTTCGCAATTTTTGCCAAACGTCTTGATTTAGAGGCTCTTGGTTAAACTTCTTTAAGTTTTCTTCAACAAAATCAATAAAATTATCTTGGCTGAAATTATCACGCGCAACGCCAATAACCCTCGTTTGAGCATGTAACAAACCTTGCTTTTCCAGTTGATAAAGCGCTGGTAAAAGCTTTCGACTTGCAAGATCGCCTTTTGTGCCAAATAAAATTAAATCACAAGCTTTATTATTTTCGGCATTTCCTTGCATAACTTTTTTCCTTCTAACAACCGGTTAAGAGTAAATTACTGCAAAGTGTCTCGATTTTACACCAGTGAGCTTGACCGTCAACTTAAATTAAATGAATTTAATCTCTTTATTAGTCATAAAGTTATCAATTTGCAGAATTTGAATTTATGACCTATGTTTAATTGTAACCTTAATTTAGGAGAGTAATATGGACAATTATATGGACCGTAACGAAGGAACGAACCGAGATTCTTCTCGCTCTCAAACGTTTAATCGTAACCAAGATTCAATGATTACTGGCTACTTCCGTGATAAAGATTCTGCAGAGAATGCATATCGCTCTTATATTGATCGTGGCTATGATCCTAAAGATATTAATGTCATTATGTCAGAAGACACTCGTCGCAAATACTATGACTCTGATATAGCTAGAGCAAGCTCAAATTCTAGCATGTCTGATGATTCTGATTTATCTGATAATAGGGTAGATGATGGTGATCGAGTAAAAGAAGGTATGGGCGTTGGCGGTGCGATTGGTGCTATCACAGGTGCTACCTTGGGTGCTATTGCTGCTATCGGCACTAACTTAGCTATTCCTGGTTTAGGTTTAGTTGTTGCAGGCCCAATTGCAGCAGGACTTGCTGGTGCTGGCGCTGGAAGCCTTTCTGGCGGATTAATTGGTGCATTAGCTGGCTGGGGTATTCCTGAAGATAAAGCACGTCGCTATGAAGAAGGTGTTCGTTCAGGCGGTATCGTGATGGGTGTACGTCGTGACCCTAACCGTGACTACTCAGACTTAGAAAACGATTGGCGTCAGTATGATAATGATAATTTAAGCCGCTAAAAATATTGTCGTAAAGGGCGGATTTTCCGCCCTTTTTTATAATTAACTCTAGCCTACTTACTCCTAGACTCTAATAGTTAGCCTCTTAAGACGAGATAGATGAATTAATTGACACTCAGTTAATAAGAAAAACCTCACGTTCTCAAAATTCATAGCAGCTAATTCTCTCCTCTGTTAAACTACTAATTCCCAAAAAAGTAAGAGAATCATTTCATGAGGATTGCAAAATTAGCGATATTATCATCCTTGGTTAGCAGTCAATTATTTGCGCAAGGAATAGAGCTAGCAGGTACGTTAACGCATACTATAATTAAAAGTAATACCCCCAATCAGCTCATTAAAAGTGAACAGCCAAAAGAAATTAGGCTTCTAAAAATTAAATTATCTACTAAAGAAAAAGAATTAATTCATTTAAAAGCTAGAAATCTATTAGCATCCGTAAACCCTATAGCTACTTATAGAGGTCCAGAACACATTCAGCTAGGTATGAATACTGTTCCGGTATTAGATCAAGGACGACATGGTACTTGTGTTACTTTTGCTGTAACTGCGGCAATAGATGCTGCTCTTAACAAAGGAGACTATATAAGCCAGCTTTGCCAATTGCAATTGGGTAATTATTTAGCTCAAAATGGTTATGGTTTTAGCGGCTGGGATGGTTCATTAGCCCGGACAGTACTTAACCAAATGGAAACATTTGGCATTGTTAATAAAGAACAAGAAGCCGATATAGGTTGTGGTGGTCTAAATAAATACCCACATGAGGGCGAGGATCCAGTCACGGCAATGCCGCTTGAGGAGTTCCATCGCATCAGTGAACCGCTTAACCTTGATGAAATACAATCATCCCCTATTTTAGATCCCTATCAAGCATTTAATGATCGAATTGATACCAATAAAACATTAGCTGAAGTTAAAAAAGCTTTACTTTCTGGTGATCGTGTAACCTTTGCTGTCTTTCTAGTTGATTATGACTTAGGTGTTGTTGGTGCTGTAGGTAGTAAAAATGCACCTCATGATACTTGGGTACTTACGCCTATTATTGCACGCGACGCATGGCTAAACACTGATTTTGCAGCAGGCCATGAAATGGTTATTACAGGTTTCGATGACAATGCTGTAGCTAGAGATGATGAGGGAAACGAATATAGAGGTTTATTAACCTTACGTAACTCTTGGGGAAAAAGTCTTGGCGATCAAGGCAATTTTTATATGTCTTATGATTACTTTAAACTTTTAGCTTTTGAAGCGCAAAGAATACGAACTATACAAGCAGAGAAGAATAACTAGAATGCCGAGCTAAGCGTGCATTATTTTTCTTAACTTCACCGATGGATATAGATATAAGCTTATATCCATCGATTATTTTAATTCTTTAAAATTTTGGATTAACCCTTAATAACTGAGTTATCTAAAACTTTTTGAGCTTGCTCAACACGATAATTCTTAACAGCTTGTCTATATTCTGGGTGTTTGTTACCTAAAATACTAGCAGCTAAAATTGCTGCATTAATAGCACCTGCTTTACCCACAGCTAAGGTTCCAACAGGAATACCTGCTGGCATCTGAACGATGGATAAGAGTGCATCTAAGCCATTAGTAAACGTTGATGAAGGAATAGGAACACCTAAAACGGGCAGAGTTGTTTTAGCAGCCACCACGCCAGGCAAGTGGGCAGCGCCACCAGCAGCTGCAATAAAAACTTCAACCCCATCTTTCTCCGCTGTTTTTAAATATTCAAATAAGGCTTCAGGTGTTCGATGAGCCGATAATGCTCGAACCTGATGGGGGACATCTAAGGCGTCAAGTACCTTGCTTGCCTCTTCCATTAAAGGCCAATCTGATTTTGATCCCATTAAAATGGCTACTAATGCTTTTGTCATGAATTTTCCTCAAGTACTAATCATTAAATTTTTTGTGAAATAGTTTTAATTGCGTCAATTAATAAAATGCCCTCTAATTTTTGAATACGTGTTTTAAGCGCTTCAGGTGTATCCGTTGGCAATATATCACATTGCTTTTGTAAAATAATTGGGCCTGCGTCAACCTCTTCATTAACATAGTGAACAGTACAACCACTGTGTTTTTCACCTGCTTCTAACACAGCTTGGTGTACCTCTAAATCCATTAGACCAGCATAAGCAGGTAGCAAAGAAGGATGAATATTAATAATTTTCTGTTGCCACTTCTGAATAAATTCAGCTGATAAAATACGCATATAACCAATTAAAACGACTAAATCAACCTGATATTTTCTTAATAATTGACTTAACTTACAATCATATTCTTCTCTCGTTAATCCCTTTGCAGAAAGATAAGCGGTGTATAAACCAGCATGAGCTGCTTTCTCTAAAATGGGTGCTTTTGCTTTGTTACTAACGACAATTTCTATGGATGCATTAAGCGTTTTTTGCTTTATTGCCTCAACAATCGCGACTAAATTGCTACCTCGTGTGGAACCTAGAATACCAAGGCGAATCATAGGTTGCGAATCCTTTTCATATCTTGAACACGCCGTTTAATTACTTGCTCTGTACCAATATCGCTACGGTGGAATAAAGGACCTTTAATCTTCGAAACTGCTGCTTCAGCGATTTTCTCAGCAGCAATTATAGAATCAGCAATACCCACGTAGGCTGCTGTACGTGAACCTGTCGCAAGTACTGTCTGAGCATCAAGCTCGTGAACAGCAGCTAAATAAAGATTTTGTGTATCTTTAATACTACTAAAATCAACTGGAAAATCTTGTAAAGGCTGCTCTGGATACCCTTCTGGTACAACGTATTTAC
The DNA here is from genome assembly GCF_052527395.1 of Legionella pelazae. Taxonomy (NCBI): domain Bacteria; kingdom Pseudomonadati; phylum Pseudomonadota; class Gammaproteobacteria; order Legionellales; family Legionellaceae; genus Legionella; species Legionella pelazae. The sequence goes on along the minus strand of NZ_JBNVZS010000010.1, from coordinate 17,178 downwards.
ATACCGTTGCTTGTTTTTTAAATTGCACGCTCTCCCTTTTTAAAGAGCCTGTTACCATTTGTTGACATATTGTTACAAAATCAGAATCTAGGATGGATAAAACATTAAGTGCTTCCGGGTCACCAAAGCGCGCATTAAACTCAATAACAAAGACCCCTTTTTTAGTTGCAATGAAACTACCATATAAGATGCCAATGTAATTTTGCTCACATTCTTTATTTAAAGCTAAAAATACATCTTGATTAATTTTTAAAGCATCCGCTACTTCTCGTTCACTAAGAAAAGGTAAGCTCTGATTACTATCAGAGTAACTGCCCATACCGCCTGTATTTGGACCTTTATCACCTTCATAAGCACGTTTATGATCCTGTACTAAAGGCATAGGAATTAATGTTTTACCATCAACAAAACACATAAAAGAAAATTCTTGACCAGTTAATTTTTCTTCGATAATAAAAGTTTGATTTTTAGCTAAAATTTCGCTTGCAAAAGCTAAAGCGTCCTCAATAGATTTAAGGTGCTCTCCGGCAACTTTAACCCCTTTGCCCCCCATTAATCCATCTGCTTTAATAACATAATTTTCTTCGCCAAGTTCCGTTATAAATTCAGTAACCTGATCTAAGCTAGTAAATTTTTTATAGTTCGGTAGACCAGGAATTCGATGCTTTCGCATTAAATCACGGCCAAATTCTTTACTTGTTTCTATTTGGGCTAATGCTTTTTTAGGCCCAATTGTTGGAATCTCAGCTTGCCATAATGCATCTGCCACCCCGCCTTCAAGTGGTGCTTCAGGACCAATAATGGCTAAATGGATATCCCAAATCTTAGCTTGCCGACTGACTTCAGTACAATTGGTAATATTTCCAACATTATATTGCCTACACAATTCTTTTATACCTGGATTGATAGAAGTACCATAACAGTATAAGTTAGGTTTTTGATTAGAACGTAGTAAGGCTTTAGCGATGGCATGCTCTCTGGCACCTGATCCAATAATAAGAATATTCATTCGTTCAATCCTCTATATCACTATTATTTTTATCACGTGAGGCGTTGCGATAAATTTCTATCTCTTGCATTTTGCCTGGCGTAATTTTGCTACAAAAATAATCACCATCCATACAAGCCATACACGTTTTATTTATTTTATATTGGCCACGTCGAGTTACAGCTTCCAATAAATCCTCTTTAGTTTGATAAAGTAAGGCATCAACACCGATAAACTCGGCGATCTCTGCTTCAGTCGAGTTTGCGGCAATTAATTCTTTCTTAGAGGGAATATCAATACCATAGAAACAAGGATTCTTTAATGGTGGGGAAGTAGATACAAAGTAAATCTGCTTAGCACCTGACTCACGAACCATTTTAACAATTTCTCGTGAAGTTGTACCACGAACAATACTATCATCGACAATTAAGACTATTTTGTTTTTAATTTCTGTTCGTTGTGGGGTGAGTTTATGACGGATGCTGCTTGTACGCGCATCTTGGTTTGGCATAATAAAAGTACGACCAATAAAGGGATTTTTATAAAGACCTTCTGAATAACGCACACCAAGTTCATGGGCAAAAGAAAGGGCCGCAGTATTTGCTGTAAATGGCGCAGGGATAACAACATCTGGTAAAAGATTAGGGTATTTTTTCTTCCATTGGATAGCTAGGTTTTGCCCCATACGTAATCGGGCACGATAAACACTGATGTCATTTATGGTGGCATCAGGACGTGAAAAATAGACATATTCAAAAATGCACGGCCTAAACTCGGCTGCTTTAACAACACGCCGATAAAGCTTACCTTGGCTATTTACGTAAGCCACTTCGCCCGGCAAAATATCACCTTGCGGATTGAAACCTAAGGCATAAAAAGGGGTTGTTTCAGAAGCGAAAATAGTATCTAACGTACCCTCTTCGTTTTCTCTTGTGCCCCATACTAAAGGACGAATACCGTGTGGATCTCGAAAAGCAATGAGTCCTTTGCCAATGACTAAACTTACTACAGAATAAGCGCCTTCCAGTTTTGCAAAAAGTAAACCAACAACATCACATAATACATCAAAGAACCTATCATCATCTTCAATAAAACCGGGACTGTTAGCAAGTAAGTCGGCAAAGAGGAGCAATAACACTTCTGAATCCAGGCCGGTATTTAGATGTCGATGTTGCTTACGTATTTCATATGCTAATTCCTGATAATTTGATAAATTACCATTATGGGCGAGCGCAATACCGCGTGGGCTACCAATCCAAAGGGGTTGAACATCGGCCGCACCATAGCCACCCGCTGTAGGATAGCGCGTATGTGCAATACCAACATGACCTTTTAAGGACAGTACATTTTCAGCGGTAAATGTTTCACGAACAAGACCTAATCCATATTTTGAATAGAATCGTTGATCAGAAGTAAGAATTCCTGCAGCGTCTTGGCCACGATGCTGCAAATGAATTAAGCTTTCATATAATTCAGGAGCAACGGCTCTTTGACTATGAATACCGACTATACCGCACATATTTTACTACCTTAAAACTTTAAGCTCATTAATTTTTTAAGCTTTATCACAGTCTAGTCCACAAAATGGTGCTTGAACTTCAATACGAGATAAAAAATTAAAAAATTTTTAAACCTCAGCCTTCAACCTGTAACTTCGCCAACTTAACATCCTGCAACTTGTTCACCGAAATCAGCTATCTAATTATATTGCTGAATCCCGCAGATAAAACAACATAGTTGCTTAGCTAGGTAGACTTCAAACTGTCACTTCTGCGAATTAGAATGTCATCCTCGCGCAGGCGGGAATTCCTAATTTTATAGGCATAGTACGATCACAAGGATGGATTCCCGCCTGCGCGGGAATGGCAAACTATTAATATTTAAAACTTAGTAAAATCCTCTAACCAATATAATCTTTTATATTACGCAAAATTCGCTCCTCTATAGGTTCATCTTGCACTGCGAAGCTAAATTTTTGTCCTGTGATCATTTCATAGAGCTTGATGTATCGAGCTGAAAGCTCTTCAACTAATTCAGTAGGCGCTTGCGGTAATTGTTCATCTTTATAAGGATCACAATTTTTAGAAAACCATAATCTTAAAAACTCTTTATCAATATTTTCAGGCTCTCTGCCTTCAGCTAAACATTGCTCATAACTATTAGCGAGCCAGTAGCGGCTTGAATCAGGTGTGTGTATCTCATCGATAACTATAATGTTGCCTTTTTCATCGCGACCAAATTCATATTTAGTATCGACTAGTATTAAATTTTGTTGCCTAGCAAGTTCTACGCCTCGCTCATATAATTTAATTGCTAAGGCGCTTGCTTCTTCCCAATCCTCTTCAGTCATCCAGCCTTCAGCAATAATTTCTTTTGGCGCAATTGGGCGATCATGAACTTTTTCTTTCGTTGTTGGCGTTAGAACAGGTTTTTCTAATTTTTGATTTTTTTTAAGACCTTCGGGAAAAACAATGCCACAATACTCGCGTACACCTTGGTGATATTGTGTCCATAAAGAAGTATTGGTTGTACCCGTAATATACCCTCTTACAACAAACTCGATTGGAAACACCTTACATTTTTTAGCAATAACCACATTGGGATCAGGCACAGCTAGAAGATGATTAGGTACAATTGGTGATGTTTGCTCAAACCACCAGGCACTTGTTAAATTAAGTACCTGTCCTTTATAAGGAATTAAGGCTAGCGGCCTATCAAAAGCTGTTAACCTATCTGTAGTAATGAGCAATAACTTATCACCTAAATCATAGGTGTCTCTTACCTTGCCTTCCTGCCTAATTCCTAGTGAAAAATTAGTCTTATTTAGACAAAATGGCATAGCGGCCCGAATTTTTTTCCGATAATTATCCATCATATCTGTAGAATTCATGTGCGTACTGATTCCCAATAATATTAGTTAATAAAATTTCATCAAGCATCAAATTAATATTTCCATGCTCACTCTTAAAGTGCCATAAAATACTATGTGTAATAGATTTAACATTTGAAATAAAATAATGCTCGCTTAGTGTTTGCTTAGTACGCTGACCAACTAAATTATCCTTAGCGCGTATTAAGCAAAAGTAATCATTCTCATTAGAATGCGATGGCAAATGAACTTCACGCTCTTTCCGATCACAATATAAAACACCACTTTTTTTAATTTTTTCAAATATTTCTTCCGAGCCGTCACAATCAACTTCCCAATGTATAAAACGATTTACAGTTACAGGAAGGCCTAATTTTCTTAAGGTTTTTTGGACTGTTAAGGCGTGATTATCTGTAATGATTGATTTAACTAAACATTGTTTATGTTTAGGCGCTGGAATAAAAAGTGCTGGTTTGATTACGGTATTTTGATAAGGTTTAACCTGAGCTTCATAGGTAGGCTGCGTTGAAATAATATAATCACGCATAGAATGAAATAAAAGATTACCGTTAGTGGTACGCTCAGGATGTGGCATCATAGCCATGACATTACCAGCTAAGTTGCTAATTGCAGCAATATTATCTATTGAGCCATTAGGATTCACTGGAAAATCATTAATCACTTCACCTTGCTTATTACAATATTGCAATAAGGTTAAATTATGCTCTTTAATAGCCTGCAAGCACGCATCAGACATAATAAATCGTCCTTCTGCATGAGCAACAGGCAAGTGAATAGTGTCGTTAGGTTTTAAATAACGAGTAAAGGCCGTACTTTTAGATTGGCTAGCTAAGCGTATATTGACCCAAGCATTATAAAAGCCCATGCCTAAAATTTTCCCTTCGGTTATGCGCTTATTTTCAGTTAATGCTATTTCAGTCTGTGCTAAGCCAGGAACTAAACCAGATTCCAATAAAATTTGCGCCCCATTACAAATACCAAGCACGGGTTTACCGAGTTCACTTTGTGTCTTAATTTCTTTTATAACAGGGTCAAGGGCCGCAATAATGCCAGCTCGGGAACGATCCTCATAAGAAAAACCACCAATAAGTATAAACCCATCGAAATTTTTTAATTTTTCAAGTGACTCATTCCACAAAAACTCAACGGGCTGCATCCCAGCACGTTTTATTGCTAGTGCGGTTTCACGTTCGCAATTTGATCCTGGAAATTGAATTAAACCAATACGGATCATAATAGCCTCACCCCTGGCCTACCTGGAATAACTTGGCCTATTTTATAAAGTGGAAAAGATGGAAATTCAGCTTGTAAAAACTTATCTAGAAAACTAAAATTTTCAGCTGACAAAAATAATACTAAACCTGCTCCCATATTAAAGGTTCTATACATTTGGTTATCATCTAAATTACCCAGCTTGCGTAATAAGTTAAATAAAGGATGGGAAGGAATCTTCTGCTTATCAATTTCTACAGTACAGTTAGTAGGCAGGATACGAGGTATATTTTCAAGTAAACCACCGCCTGTAATATGCGCCATTCCATTGATAGAAATTCCTTTTTGTAGCGCGCCTAAGATAGGTTTAGTGTAATTAAGATGCGGCGTTAACAATACTTCACCAACTGTTTGACTTAGATCGTCAATGTAAGACTCAACTTTATAGCCTGCTACCTCAAACAACAACTTTCGAGCAAGTGAATAACCATTCGTATGCAAACCACTTGAAGGGAGAGCTGCAACAATATCGCCAGCTTTAATTGCTTGTCCTAAAATAGCTTTCTCTTTTTCAACTACACCTGTAATAACACCCACTAAATCATGTTCGCCAGGTAAATAAGTACCCGGCATTTCAGCAGTTTCACCGCCTACTAAAGAAATATCATTTTCAAGGCAGCCCACCACTATACCTTTAACAATCTGCTCAATTATCTTAGGGTTTAACTGATCATTAGCAATATAATCTAATAAAGTAAGCGGTTTTGCGCCTAAGACAATAATGTCATTAGCAGTAGCACTCACTAAATCAATGCCAATGGTATCGAATTTTTGCATCATTTTCGCAACCATCATCTTAGTCCCGACCCCATCGATACTTTGGACCAGTACTGGATGATTATATTGTTCTAAAAGCACCTTAAGATCATACATTGCACCAAAGCTACCAATATTGGTTAAGACTTGGGGCGAAAAAGTACTTTCTACGGCTTTTTTAATGGCAAAAACAGCTTGATTGCCTGCATCAACATCAACACCCGCTGCTTTATAATCGATACTTGTCATTAAGTTAATTTCTCCCGTAATCCTTGTTGCCAAGCAGTTTTGGCAAGGCTAATAGCTAAATTCAACTGGCCATTTATTTTAAGAATAGGCTCACTTGTTGTTTTCCCTATAATCTGAAAAGGTAGCGAGAAATTATTAAAGAGTTCTTCAATTGCTGATAAATCTTTCCGTGAAATTTCAAGAATAAAACCGCCAGTTTCTGAAAAAAGCTTTTTCTCAAGAGGTAAATGACCTGGTAGCTCAACATCTATACCGATATTATTCTTAAAACTCATCTCAGCGAGTGCCACTGCTACGCCTCCTTCAGAGATATCATGTGCTGATAAGACTAAACCGTGTTTAATAGCGGAAAAAACAGCGGTTATTTCTTGATTAAACAAGGGTAAATCTGGCTTAGGTAATTGATTGCCCAGCCTATTAAACAACTGATAGTAAACACTTCCGCCACACTCATCTTTACGTTCGCCAACAAGTAATAAGATAGAGTCTGGCTGTTTTAAATCATAAGTTAAGGCATTGCGATAATCAGCTAAGAGACCTAGACAGCTAATGATGGGACTTGGCGGAATAGCGCCTTGCTCTGATTCATTATAAAGCGAAACATTACCAGAGATAATAGGAAGAGTCGTTTGCGGGTTGTCCGGCCACTGCACTGCTTTAGAAGCATCAACAATCCCTTTTACTGATTCGACAAACTCACCCATTTGCTTAAGTTTTTCAGGGTTACCAAAACATAGACAATCTGTAAGCGATAAAGGCCACGCACCTACTGCCACAACATTACGTACTGCTTCACAAACAGCGTTGACAGCGCCCCAATAAGCATCAATTTTATTATAACGCGGACTGTGATCGAGTGATAAAGCAATACCGGTTAACTGAATTTCAGGCGGGTATTTATCTTCATTAAAAGGAGCAATAACACCTGCATCAGCCCAACCTGACTCAATAATAGTTCTGCCTTGAACTTGTTTATCATACCGTTCATAAATTGGCTCGCGTGATGCAATATTTTCATGACTTAATAACTTTAACAAAATAGTATTTACATCAGTTGAATCTAGGTGCTCAGGTTCTGGAGCGATTTCCCTAACATATTCATATGGCCTATCATAGAGAATTCCACGTGTAATATCTTGTGCTTTTGCTCTGACAATTGGCTTATCATCATACTGAACAATATATAACCCATCATGACGTAAATTACCAATGACAGTTGCACAAGCACCATCACAAATATCAGGCAACGCAAAACGCTTATTATAATGATCTAAAATAATAGGTACTAAATGTTCAGGTACTGCCCACATAAAACGCTCTTGAGTTTCTGAACACAAAATAACAGCAGGCAATAACCCATCCATACTCGTTGGTACTAGATTAAGGTTAATTTCAGCGCCATAACCGCCAGCATCGGCTAGTTCAACTGATGCACAAGCAATGCCTCCGGCCCCTAAATCCTTAAAACCAACTTGGCTCAGGAGATTTTGCTCACGCAGCCACTCAAATAAAGCATAATTTGCTTTGAGAATATGCCGCTGTAAAAAAGCATTAGGCTCTTGAACCGCGCCTTTATTATCTTCCTCTTGCGCGACATCTAAGTTTGCCGATGCAAAAGCCGCACCGCCAAAACCACTATTGTCAGTGGGTTTACCTACTAATATAAATTTATAATTTTGAGCATTAGGTGGTACATAAGAGTGAATGACATGATCTTCACGGACAACACCAAGAGTAACTAAGGTAACTAAACAATTTTCATTATAAGCTTCATCAAAGTAAGCATCCCCTGCTATATTAGGTATACCTAAGGGATTTGCATAACCGGCAATACCTTGAATGACGCCCTCTGCAATCCAATTGGTTTTCGTTTTATTAATATCGCCAAATCGTAAGCTGTCAGCTACTGCAATAACTTCTGCGCCCATACAACTAACATCACGGACATTACCTCCTACACCCGTTGCCGCCCCTTCATAAGGGACAAGTTGTGAAGGATGATTATGAGATTCATGACTAACGACAATCCCATAGCGATGACCTTGATGATCAGTGGCTACAGCAACAATACCTGCATCTTCTTTTGGGCCTAAAATAACATGCGGTGCTGAGGTTACAAATTGACTTAAGTATTTACGACTACTCTTATACGAGCAATGTTCTGATCCTTGAATAGACCAAAGTATACATTCTGCGTAAGTCGGTGGCCTCTTAAGTAATGAGTTTTGGATAAAAAGGGCTTCATCGACAGTTAAGCGTATATTAAATCTATCAAGCAGGTGAGCAATTTCTTGTGAAGAAAGAGAGGCAAAATCAAAAAAACTGGGTACTTCTTGCATAGACATCACTATCAAACGAGCAAGTGCCGATAAAATAACTATTATTTAATTAAAAATCAAATTTAATCAACACTTTTTTCAATAATTTTACATAATATTCAAACTCTAAATTAAATGGCTGACCAGAAAAACCCTTAAGATAACCTTGATTGCACTCTATAATTTATAAAAAGGCTGTCTGTTTAATATTAGGATAGAACATGAAAATTTCTCGCACAGACTTAGATAAAGCAGTGGAGGAACGTATTCTTAGCTCGGAGCAAGCTCAAGCCCTATATCATTTCATTAAAATTCAGAATAACCAGCAAGTATCATTTAATTTTACAAATGTCTTATATTATTTAGGTGGCTTAGTAGCTATAGGTGCCATGACATTATTTATGAATTTAGGCTGGGAACGTTTTGGCCCTTGGGGTGTTTTTACTATTACAATTATTTACGCTTTAATTGGACTAGTTCTTACCGCACTGTTTGATAGGAAAAATCATAAAACACCAGCTGGAATTTGCGCCACGTTTGTTGTTGCCTTAACACCTCTAGCAATCTACTCACTACAGAAAGCGTTAGGCTACTGGCCGACTGATGAATCTCACTATCGTGATTTTCACACAACTATCCAAGCACAATGGATTATGATGGAGTTTGGAACGTTAATTATTGGGCTTATTTTAGCATGGATTTATCGCTACCCTTTTATGATCATGCCTATTGCTGTAACTCTTTGGTATATGTCTATGGATATTGCTGAATTAATTATGGGAAATTATATCGATTTTGAATTTAAAGCAATTATTTCTATGTATTTTGGCTTAATCATGCTGCTTATTGCCTTTTGGGTTGATATACGCTCTCGTCATACAGTTGATTATGCATTTTGGTTATATATATTTGGCGTTATAACATTTTGGGGAGGAATGACAGCTCAAAGTTCTGATAGTGAACTTTCTAAGTTTTTTTATCTTTGCATCAATTTAATGATGATAGGCATTGGCGTTATTTTAGTAAGACGTGTTTTTGTGGTGTTTGGCGGTATCGGTTGCTGCATTTATCTAGGCCATCTTGCCTGGCAAGTCTTCCAAAATAGTGTTTTATTTCCTGTTGCACTTACCATTATCGGTTTAATCATTATTTATTTAGGGACTTTATGGCAGAAAAATGAAGTAACCTTAACAACTAAAGCGCAATCGTTTTTACCTAAGCCCTTACAAGAATTACTTAGATCGCGCGAATAAAAATTTTATTAAGTTATTAATTCACTATTAATAGCATTTTATTAAAAGAAGGCCTGTACAATATGATAAATAACGAAAATAAATAAAAAAACTATTAAAATCATTGCCCTGACTGAAGAACTGGCGTTTTTATTTATAGGTTTACTACCTTCATTAATATTAACATTAAAACCATAGTCACTTACTAAGTTATAATAAGTATCTTTATCAACAACGATGGCCTGGGGCGGCAGTTGCAACGATTGTGGCTTGACAGAGGTTGCCTTCTTCACAGCTGTCCCGATAGCTAAAAATTCAACTAAACCATTTCCTAATTGATAAACATAGGTTTTAACTCCTACAACATCATCGGCACCCATTGCTTTTGCTGCATCATTAATAATGCCTAAAGAATTTTCTCGAGCATCATAAATTAACCGTGACAACTCAGTTAATTCACCCCGGGCGAATGATTTAATTGCTGAAGTAATCCCACCCACTATTCCTAAAGAATAGACAGAGGTTCCTAATAATAATTGTAAAGGCATGTAACCTAATGATGCCATGTTCCACATTTCTATATTTGTCATATCACTGGTAATAACATCATCTACATCTTTGCCAACTAAAAAAGGCGCTTTTGAAGCAGTACCGATCATCAACATCTCATTAAAACCACCAAAAGGTAAAATAGTCGTTTGAATACCTAATACAGCATTAGCCCGATTTGCCATGGCATGCGCTTTGATTCGTTTTAAAGCAAGATGGCGAGTTGTATTAAAAATATTAGAATATTCCTTAATCTCTCCTCTCATAAGCGTCTTTATACCGCCAATAAATCCTCGGCCAATACCCATTGAATAAGCAACATTACCTAATGCAAAACAAATGGGCTGATAACCAGCATCAAGCTGCGCATAAAGTTCCTGCCCATCAGCTGAAGTTGAAAATAGCCTTAACCCTGTATTATTTGATTTAATGACGGAACCAATAGATAAAAATTCTAAATTTGAGCCATGGAATATTAACTGACTTGTTACGCCTGTAATACCCGATGCATTATGGGCTTCAGCCTCTTTAAACATACGCTTAAGAGCCGTTTCTCGTCCTTCCTCAATTAAGCGAGTCACCTGATTTAATTCACCACCTAACATAGCCTTTAAATTAGAGCCCACACTGCCTATGATCCCTAAACTGTGTACACTATTTCCAACAACAATATTACCCGGTAAGAATCCTTTTTGAGCTAAGCAAAAAAGCTCATTTCCTGATAAGCCTGTTGTAACTGTCATCTTTTTTTCCTTTTTGTTCTAGATCCCTATAACTACTATGCATTAGACTGCTTACCTCATGCAGTGTTCTTTCTTAGAGTGATTACATTAATTATTTTCATGCTCTGATTTAATACTTTTTAAACCGCTAACAGGTATATCAATATTATAAATATAATGTTGAATGATTTGTTTAACTTGCTCACCTGTTAAGGGTTTAGTAATCGCTCCCTCCATATAATAATCATCACAATCATACTTAACGACGTCAGCTTGATAACCCGTGAGGGCAATAATGGGAACATGAAATGAAGTATCTTTTTCCATTTGGCGAATTCTTTTTGCCATGACATAGCCCGAAGTGTCTTCAAGACTAATATCCATTAGGACAATATCATATTTTCCAGGCTTAAATAGTTTTGCAACTTCGCCTTCTGAAGGAGCAACTTCAACTTTGCAATCAAACTGCATAAGTAATGCTTGACCTGCTTTTTGAGCAATAGCATTATCTTCCACTAATAATACTTTAGGTCTATCTTTCTTTGTTTCGTTAAGATGAGTTGAGAGGGAAGTGAGGTTTGGCTTAGCATTATTTTGCTGCAATTGCTGTTTAATTTTTTCAAGTTGCTCTGTTAATAACTTATTCTCTGTAATATCTATTAAAATAACTAGCAGCCCTTCTACCTGATTTGCTTGTTTTAAAAGAGGCACCCTAGTAGCAAGATAATAGGTAACCTTCCCCCCTCTATCAAGTACAGGTTTTTCCGGAGCAGAATAACTGGGCGTATCAGACAGCAAAGCATTAATATCATCCCGTTTAAGCATTTGTGCCCGCTCCTCTGACCACTCGGCAAAAGTTATCAACCGTTGGTAGAAACTTTCCTCTAATTTAGATAAGTCAGTAAGTCCAAGCATCGTTAATACGTTATTATTACAACCTACTAACGTACAATCTTTATCAAGAATATAAACGAGATTAGGTAGAGAATTAATGATATTTTGATAATATTGCTGAAGCATGGAAACCTCATCCTGATTTACTAGATTTATCTTACTAGACATGCTAATACTCCTAATTAAGCTGCATAAAAAGTATAGTACATTCTAGAGGATGAGCAGAAAGCTCAAGATAGGCTAGCCACTTAAGTGATTGATTATTTTAAATCGCTAATACTAGCTTATTTCAATATTTAGGGATAAAGATATGGCAATTTCTTTACGAAATAGCTTAACTTACAAACTTAATACTTATCTCAATTTAAAATTATTTAGCTTGGCCGCATTAGGAGGAATCGGCGTAGGCTCTGCAGTTGTCTTTATCCGTACCTTAGTTGGTCATATTCAAATTCTCTTATTTGGCGTTAATATTAATGCCCAAAGTGCAACCAATGCTCCTTGGGAAAGAATTGTAGGTGTTACTACGGTTGGTGGCTTAATTTTAGGCTTTTTTTTGCTTTTAATTGGCCGCTACGGACGACTAACCCCTGTCGATCCAATTGAGGCTAATGCTATTGAAGGCGGCAAAATGTCTTTTCTGGATTCACTTTCTTTTGTCGGATTATCTATTGTATCCATTTCCATAGGCGGTTCCGTTGGTTTTGAAGCAGCAATGACTCAATTAGGTGCTGGTACTTTAAGCGCTATAGGCCAGTGTTTAAAATTAGAACGGCAGGAATTACGCTTGCTGGTCTCTTGTGGTACAGGCGCTGGCATAGCTGCTATTTTTGGCGCTCCCCTGGCTGGCACTTTCTATGCATTAGAATTAGTAGTTGGCGGGTATGCAACACGCGCATTAATGCCAACCTTACTTGCAAGTGCTCTAAGTAGCTTTATGGTTTATATTTTTCTTGGTTATGAACCACTTTTTAAGGCAAATATCACCGAACACCTTACACTCTGGCACTTTCCATTAGCTATTTTTATAGGCTTTATGTCAGCTATTATTGGTATTATTGTTATGCGAGGCACCACCGGTTTTGAGTCTTTATTAAAACGGTTATGCATTCCTGCCTACATAAAACCTGCCATTGGTGGTTTTCTGCTAGGTGTAATTGCACTTATTGTTCCACAGGTCATGGGTCCTGGACATTACGCTATTAATGAAATCCTTGCTGGATCAAAAATGTTAAATATCATTATCATAATTCTTCTAGCCAAGATCGCCGCTTCCGTTGTTTGCGTGGGTTCAGGATTTCGGGGTGGCTTATTTTCTGCCTCCCTTCTTCTAGGTGCTATCTTAGGCTGTATTATTCACTACCTTATTGTTGTACCTATTTTCGGTGACACTATACCGCTTGATTTGACTATTGTTGCCGGCATGTCAGGTGTCGCTGCATCTATTATTGGAACCCCAGCTGCTATCATACTTCTAGTATTAGAGACAGCAAATCTAAATTTAGGGGTCTTTTCAACCATTGTTACCGTTATCGTAGCAAGTCTATTAACACGCTATCTTTTCGGTTATTCATTCTCAACTTGGCGCTTCCATATCCGTGGTTCCGATATTACAGGCCCACAAGATATTGGCAGGCTAAAAGCATTAACCTTTGGTGATTTGCCTTTAATTAAATTGCCTGTCATAGCAGCTGATACAGCCATTCCTGAAGCCGCTGCAATTGCAACTCAAGCACAAGTCAATTACTTAGCAATTAAAGACAATAAAGAACGTTTTATAGGGCTTATTAATTATTCAGTATTAGCTACAGAGTTAGAAAAAGCTACGCCCCTCTCACTTTATAATCTCATTGAAAAAAATATTCCATGCGTATACCAAAAAGAATCTATTGTTGATTATGTTGATTCGGTCAAAGAAAATAAAATAAAAAGGCTAGCTGTGATTGATGAACATCAACACTTCATTGGACTCGTTTCGGAAGTTTCTATATTGCGTCGTTATTTAATTGAGATTTTAGCAGTTCAAGAGGCGGAATTAGAGCAGTTTGATCACAAGACGAATCACTAACAGTTTACCTCAGCTGTTTCAGTTTTTAGATTAGAAATAAAACTTAATATAAAATTAATAAACATTTGGTATACTATTAATACAAGATATTATTTTACTTTTAATTATTATGACTACTATTAAAGTGTGTCTAACTGGTCCTGAAGGTAGTGGCAAAACTGTATTAGTTCAGAAAATAGTCCAGGGTGATAAATTTCAATTTAATCCCAGCCATGAGTCTACTATGGGCGCTACATTCCGACGTCTAGTGATTAAGTCGGAAAGCAATACTGATGGTGATGGAGCTGATATTTGGGATATTAGCGGAAACCAAAGATATGATTCACTAAAAGCGATGTACTATGAAGGTACAGATATTTTCTTATATTGTGTAGATATGTCAACTGCTCCCTTAAACCAAGAACAATTGGAAAAGGATATTAAAGAGATGCAGAAACAATATCCCAATAGTCAAATTATAGTAGTAGGCACTAAGAGCGACGTACCTTCTAAGTATTTAGAAAAAAATACAACGATTTTTAATAACCTTGTAATAGAGAGTAAAAATGTTAAAAAAATGATAACGTCTAAGGATGATCCCAAAATTAGCGAAAATCTACAGCAAGAATTTATAAAAATAGCGGAAGAAAAGAAAACCCATCAACAACCACCATCTAACCTACAGTCTGCATTTGATACTTCTGTCTTTCCAGCTAGTTATAAAAAGATATGGAATAAAGTTTTTGAAAATCCTAAGAACAGGGCTCTCGGTGCGAATATAGACCTTCGCAATTATCATTGTGCTGTAGAATTATTAAAAGATTACTGTAAAACTGATACGCCTAAATCTAAGTTATCGTCAGGTCTGGGCTCAATAAAATTATTTTTCACCTTTCATTTAGGACGTAATCATACATCCACTGTACGCAAAGTTTTGAGTGAGCCAGACAAAAGTAATTTAAACGTAGAACAGCTTCTTGAGAAGTTAAAGGTTGCGCTTGGTAACTCTAAACTTGAGCCCGATGGAAGCTTAGCAAGACGAATTCGCTTTATTCAAGGCATGACAGGTACAAATGTCATTAATACCGATAATCGGGAGATTTCACCTAATATGGGCCTTTAAGATATTTGTACTAAGTTTAAAAATCTGTGCATGTAGGCATTAGTGATACTTAACGTTCCCTTAACAGTATTAAACATCAATAAGATCACTAATAAAATATATATAAGCTAAAACTTACATTTCTATGTTAAATTGCCACCTAATTAGCTGAGGTATTTTTATACCTCTCAACAGACTTATAGCGAGTATTTCTTGAATTTTATCAAATAAGCAATTAAATAAAATACGAACTCAATTTAACCAGTTGACTAAAATGTAAAACATTATTTGATTTTAATAATCATTTTGTGTTAATATTAAACAATTGTGTATCTGCTATGTAGTTCATCTCTTAATTAACTACATAACTATGGCAAATGAGTTTAATATGGTAGATGTGACAGTATGCATTGTTGGTAATTCGCAAACCGGTAAAACCTCTTTAGCAGTTAGAGCAACTCTACCACACGGGACACCATTTGAACTTTGCAATAGTCATTATCCGCCTACCAAAGGAATAGATCATTTTACAACGATACTAGATCTAAATAGCAATCAACATAGGATTCATATTTGGGAATTCAGCAAAGATGAAAACTATACTAAATTACATAATTCAATCGCTCAAAATGCTCACATTATTGTATACTGCGTAGATATGTCAAAGACGCTGGCTAAGCAAGGTAGCAACCGAAAAGAAATTGAGGAAGACTTAAAAGAGTGGAAACGTAGTTTTCCGAATGCCAAGTTGATCTTGGTAGGCACTAAATGTGATAAATGTAACGATCCTAATAAGGAAGCAAATGAAAATTATCTTAAAACTTTAGCTAGGGAAAACTCTATACCAGTCATGTTTGATTCTAGTAGTGAACCTAATATCAGTGCCATAGATAGATTACATCAAGAATTTTTTAGTTTAGGGGCAGAGGTAAAAAAGGCGCCAAAAGTAGAGAGCCATCCAAGGCAAGCATCGATGGTTACACCAAGAGAGAAAGATAACCCAGCCGCCATTCCATTTAAGACTCCTAAAGAAAAAAAGATATCTTATCCCTCAAGTTATATGAAAATATGTGACAAAGTAAAAGCACAGGATAGTAAGCAGAAACTATCTCCGGAAATAAAAAAAGAGCATAACAAAGCGCTACCAAGCGGAAACAACCCAATAACATACTCACCACAAACAGGGCGACCTAATATAGAACTCCATCGTAAGCAGCCAGCTAACAATAGTCCAATATCCTCACCGACCGTACCACGATCGAATAAAAAAATCGCTCCTAACCCTGATATTGAGCAAAACTATTATTGTGCTTTATCATTATTACAAGATTATTGTAAAATGGATGAAGATGATTTTTCTAAAAACAGCAGAGCTGGTAAATTCTTATCATCAGTGCGTTCTTATTTTTGGTTAGCTGTTACATGTCACCTTGGCCGCAATCATGTAAGGGCTGTACGTAATTTTCTGATAAATCATGAAAGGCTTGCTGAATCTAATAATAATTTCAGAAATGTAACGTGTCTTCTTCAGCGGCTACAGGAATGGCTTGCTAACACAGGCATTAACCTAGAGAAAGAGAAAGAAGGGAGTTTAACAAAGGGAAGTTTAAGAAAACGAATAAAGTTTATAGAGGAGACACTACTTACACCTAGCGACAAGGAAGAACCTAATACTCGCCGCCTGTATCTCGGTTAAGGTAATAAATTAATTCGCTGGATAAAATTGACAGTTTTCTAAAGATTCCGTACAAACATAGCCACCTAAGGTTTCAATCCAGCGATAATCAACACGTGCCGGGATTTTTACTAAAATAGGCCACCAGATTGAATAGTTACCTAAACTATTTTTATAAAAACAAACAACGCCACGGCTGTAAGCACCAGCAACTAAAATATTAGCACGAACGAATTCGGTATTTTCATCCCCTTGGGGTTTATGCTCAGAAAAAGGATTTTCCTGCCACGGCTTAGGTATTTCGCCCCATCTAAGCGAACTTGTGAGCGGATCGGGACAATTAGCAGCAAAAATTAAAGAGAAAGGTAAATTAATCACTAAAACTATACAAAGAATTATGCTTCTCATTAGTATTCTCTCCTGCCTCCTTTTTATGATTATTAAATTGACTTAGTTTATTGTCAAATTTTTTTACCCTTAGAAT